>JAEZIU010000024.1 GCA_023436485.1 Bacillota bacterium
TATAAATTCTTCCTCTGTATATCCACAAGAATTTACTCCCATTTCCTCACCTCCTATATATAACACGATTGAAATCTTATAAATATCTTAATATACAAAAAATTTATTCTATAAAATGTGGTAACTAAATTCTACCAAAAAGCTTACATAAATGGGATAAAGTTCACTTCTTGTAAAATGAACTTTATCCCGGAAATTAGTATTTGTCTGTGTTATATAGGAGTATTAAATACGTTACCGGCAAAACTTTAAGCACTTGCACTTATGGCAATCGTAAATATTTTTTCAATTAAGGACAATGCACCTTTATATCCGACATTCGTTCTTGATAAAACCACTTCATAGGATGACGGGAAGCCAATTTCAACAATATTCCCGCCAAGCTGCTTTGCAGCATCTCTGTCCCACGTTGTGCCTAAAATAATTGAAGGTTTTTCCTCCGAATTGATAAGGGCTTGCTCAACCAAATAACCATCTTCTAAAAAAAGAGGTGTTACGCTAACATCATCTGCAATGTTTATAAATTCGTTTCTGATACTGTCCCTATATTCTTCAGGAGGATTTTCCGTTATAATTTGTTTAACCGGAATCAATCCCAGCTGATTTACAAGAAATTTTGTTATGGCCAGATTATAGCTGCTTTCTCCCACAACAGCAAATTTTGATGGAACACCCCACCAATATTCGGCATAGAAATCAGAAAAATCCTCCAAATATTTATAATAAAGTTTCTCTTCCTGTTGTATTAAATGTTCTGTGTTTTCCTTATTCAATCCTGCAAAATCCGATACTTTGCGTAAGAACTCAGATGTAGCTTTAGCACCTATAGGAATTACAGGTATATGTAAAAAAGGTTGCCCATATTTTTCCTCAAGATGCTTTGCTGTATTAAGTCCAAGCCAGGTTGATATAACAAGATTAAACTGTGCCTCAGGAATTTCTTTCCACTCGTCAACACCTTTTGAACTATGTCCAAATAAAATATTAACTTTAAGGCCTATCCCTTCAAGAATACGTTTGATTTCAGAGAGATCTCCCCTCCAAAATGGGTTTTGATATGGAATTTCTGTCCAAACATTAACCACATTCTTTTTCTTCTGCCCATTGTAATCACCAACATATTGGTCAATAATTGCCTTTGTAACCAATTCATGACCCGTATAGTTGTTTCCCTTAAAGCCACCTGTCTCAGCGTAGACAATGGGAACACCCTTTTCTTGAAATTTTGATACCACTGACGGTACATCATCACCAACAAGGTCAGGTATACAACCTGTAAGTACCACAAACAAATCTGCATCAATTACCTTTATTGATGCTTGTATAAGTTCTTTAAGCCTCTCATTGCCTCCGAATACAACTTCATTTTCAGAAGCATTAACACTCGGTGGAACAGCTCCGCCTCCATATCCCCCTCCCTGAAACCCGTTGTAAAAAGCAAGACTAACATATTGCTTATCTGCACAACCCGGTCCGCAATGAGTAATAGGAACTACTCCCGGAATTGCACTTGCAGTGTACATAGCTCCAATTGCACAGCCATAACGTGGTCGGCTTATGGAATTTGTTTTCTGGTCTTCATATGAATTCTTAATCTGTGACATTGTTTACCTCCACAATTAATCTTGATATATAATATCCGGGTTTTTGGCAAGGATATATGGATCATCCTGACTTAGCCACCACTTTGTATAAGGCAGCTTAATATGCTGTGCCAAGTCTTCGTGAAATTTCTTTCTTTTTAAAATTGATAATATGGCTTCACCCAAATTTACAATTCCCTCATAACCTACTGCAATATGTTCATCCCCAAGAGGAGCAGCCGGGATACCAAGACGTGACGCAAGAGGTGCAAGTCCGTTATGTCTTATTAATAAAAAGTCAGGTTGGACTTTTTTCAGTAGGGCATAGAGCTGATGTTGCTGTCTATTGCTGACACTGAAATTTTCCACATCCCCATAGTTATTAACAAGAAAGGCTAAAGAGTCTTGTATAGGATCTTCACTGTCATAGATAGGATCGTGGTGAAATACCAATGAGCCGTTCACTTCAACGCCAAGCTCTCTTAATACTGAAATCAGCCCGTGAGAATAGGCAGAACCTGTTGCAACATATCCTCTTACACCTTTTAGTTTCTTCTTCAACTCTTCAATTTTGGGCGTTACACGTTCACGCTCTTTTTTTATGTAGGCTTCGCAAAGCTCCTCACGATGGGTGATTTTTGCTATACCCCTAAGCCAGGCATCTGTTCCGGCAAAGCCGTAAGGTTGAGGAGCTTTCAATTCCGGAACACCAAAATTTTGTTCCAGCCCCTGAGCCAAATACGAGGAAAGCGTATTACAAAAGCCAACTGTCACAGCAGCCTCTGACATCTGTGCTAAATCCTCAACAGTTGCCAGATCTACAACATAATTTACACGCAAATTAAGCTCCTTAAGCATTGGTTTAAATACATCAGAACCCCAAAGATTGATTACATTCACCAAATCTTCCTGCTTCTTGGGATTCTTCTTTACTATGTCTCTTAATATACCGTGTTGAGTGGCATCAAATCCTGTGCTCCAATGTTTTGAGCGGAAACCTTCACAATGAAGCGGAATTATGGGAATTCCAAACTTCTCCGAATACTCAGCTGCAACACTGTCAACATCATCACCGATAATGCCGGTAGCACATGCTGTTCCAATAAAAATTGCATCGGGTTTATATCTCTCCCAAACATCCCGGGTAGTTTGTTCAAGCTTTCCGATGCCCCCGAAAACCATATCTCCCTCAATCAAGTTTGTAGAAACGATTTTAAGATTTTCTACAGGAAGGCCTCTCATAGCAAGGCCATTACGATATATTGAATTATAAATTGTTTGGCTTACTGCACAACCAATAGGGGAATGCTGAATCAGAACGGCACCTCTCACATTTCCAGCCTGACATTCCACCATTTGTTCACTGCAAACAGAGCCTTGTGTAAAAGGTCCTTTTATTTCGCAAAGCTTACAACCATTGCCTTTTTTACCGCTGCAGCCGGGAATAGAATATCCTGATTCCTCAACAAGTTTTATAGCTTCACCGTCCCAGCCGATGATGGTGCCAAGCCGCTGTTCACGGCTTACAACCGTAGTGGTTCCTAAATTAATTTTACCCATTGCTTCACTCCTTTTATTTTTTATACTTTATCCCCATTAGTAAAAAAAGACTATTTCCTTTTCGCTGAAATTCAGCAAAATATAGAAACAGTCTCTAATTCGTTTAGTAAACAAGTTTAGTTTTATTTATTATAAATGTTAATTCCTTCCATGTCAATAGGAATACTATGAATTATTATTCAAATACCTAAATATATCTACTGACAACTTCCGGAATAAAAGACAAAAGCCGCCCGCAAAGACAGGCGACTTTTGAAAGTATTCCGGTTTTTAATATTGTGCGAAACCAAGTCCACGGTTTTTCAAATTCTGAATGATGGTAGGAACTGCTGCATTAGTTGATGCATAAGCATCATGCATCAATGCATTACCATTAGCATTCAAGTTGTTGCAAGCACTAACGATGGATTGTGTGCTTGCTCCGTTCCAGTCCTGAGTGTCAACATTAGGTGACACTACTGTCAAGCCCAGTGCTGAACATGCTTGTTGAATGGTGCCGTTGCTCTCAAGATAAGGCAATCTAATCTTTGTAGGAGCTGGTTTTCCAGCGTTCACAATAGCTTGATTACATTGCTGTAAATCATTATAAACCTGTTGGTAGCTCCAGCTGGTCATATGAGAGTGAGTCCAGCTATGGTTTTGCAGACTGAATCCTGAATTTTTATAAGCATCCCAGGCAGTTGAGTTACTGCTGATTCTGTTGCCCCATACGAAAAATGTAGCTTTGCTGGCTCCTGCACTTTTCAGAGCATTTATAAGAGTAGCTGAGTTGCCGTTATTTGGGCCATCATCAAAGCAAAGATAAACATTACCGTTAGTTCCACCAGTATTTCCGCTTGTATCTCCACCTGTATTTCCACCCGTATTTCCACCTGTTGAACCTGAACCGCCAAGTGTTAAAGTACCAACATTAGCTGTACCGCTAGTACATATGATATATAGTGTGTGACTTCCGCTTACACTACTTAGGCTACAACTTTGATTATTATAAGTATCCCAACCGCCTGTTGAGGTGAAATTGAGTGTACCAATTTGTGTTCCGTAGTAATTGTCAATAACTGCTTTGTAGCTACCGTTTTGCGCAGATGCAAGATTGAAGTTTAAGTAAGTTTTACCTGTAAGATCAACATTGTTGAATTGTATCCAATCGCCTACGTTCCAACCACCTACAGCACCTGTCCATGAATTTAGGTTGCTGCTGCGATTGTTACACTGCCATGAATTGAGATTTATATTACTTCCGGTATCTCCGCCAGGAGTTCCGCCTGTATCTCCTCCTCCTGTATCTCCTCCGCCAGTATCTCCACCGCCTGTACTGCTGCCTTCGCTTACTGTTATGTTGGAGTTACCGCTGCTCTGGTAACCTTCAGTTTCAACTATCTGGTAATCGTGACTACCCATGTTCCATCCTTTGCTCTTCCAAGCATTGAAGTGGTTTGCAGTAGTTACGCTTCCGCTAGATCTCTTTGAAGTACGTACGCTCCAGTATTGGTAGAAAGTTGCGGTACCAACAATTGAAGGTTGGTTAACTCTTTGTGTACGATATAAGTTATATGTGCCTCCATCAGAATTAATTGTTCCAACAGATGTTCCTCCAGGAG
>JAEZIU010000057.1 GCA_023436485.1 Bacillota bacterium
CAACAGCACACAACTCAATAAAAACCTTGAAGAAATAGAACACTTAAAAAAGTATATTAAATCCTTGGATAACAATAAAAATTATTTAAATCCGGGAAATGAACCGGAAAAACGATACAACCAAAAATATGATAAGTACCTCATAGCAAAGACAGAAATACAAAGAAAATACGACCAACAAGCTAATGAAATAAAGAGTAACAGCCTAGATGCCATGAAACAATCATTGGAAGATGAAAAATCTCAGTTAAAGGCGTATCAGACACTGAAAAAGAGTGCCAATGAATCAAAAAACAATTTTTCCTCCGGTGACAGATATTCATATCTTTACACAGATTATGAAAATAGATTGAACTTGCTGAAAAATACCTACGAAGAGAAAAAAAGAATATATGAGGCATACCTTTCACTTAGCGGAATAGCCATTACAAAATCCGAGCTGGAGGATGCACGTGTGCAGATGCAGAATGCACAAGGTGAATATACATCCTACAAGAGCAGGTTTTTATCCGATTTGGAAAAAAACATAAATAATACTGAAATAAGCATAAAGGAAAAGGAAAGCAAGATTTCCGGCACACAAGGTAAACAGGGACTTCTTAACCTCAATGAAAAGGACAGGCAAAACAGCTTGAAAGCACTATATTTGCAGGAAAGAAATGATGCAGCTCAGGCAATAGACAGTTTAACCGATACAGTAGGTACGCTAAAACAAAAAAATGTGCTGTCCGATGCAGAACTTAAAACCATAACAGATGCTGATGGCAATAATGATGACACTCTTAATTACTCACTGGTTGAAAGAACAAGGGTTCAGGAAGTGGTTGTCGCTGATGAAAAAATTAAAGCAGTAACGGATAGTATTACAGGCGTTAAAGAAAATATAAAAAAACTTCAGTTAAGCATTAACAATGCCATTGTAAAGGCCAGTGTAAACGGAGAGGTTAACATAATATCTGAAATATACCCGGGAGACTTGGTTGCAGCAGGAGCGGAAATATTAACAATAATACCTGACACCAATTCAGCTTTTAAAATGCAGATAACTGTCAGCAATAAGGACATCGGTGAAATACATACAGGGGATACAGTTAAATACAGCTTTGCAGCCCTGCCTTACAGGGAATACGGACAGGCAGCAGGAAAAATAACAAGTATATCAAAGGATGCGGTGAACAATGCAGAGGGACAAAGCTACTATACCGTTGAAGCCACTGTTCCTGTAACAAAACTGGTTAGCAATTCGGGAAGGCAGGGAGAAATAAAGGCAGGAATGATATGTGAAGCAAATGTAATAACCAAGGAAAAGAGCTTCTTACATTATTTCCTTGAAAAAATAAATCTACTTGATTAAAGTTTGAATAAATTTAGGAGTGAGATTAAAATGTTTAAAAAAAGGTTTAGAATATTTCTAATAGTTTTAATTATACTCACAGCACCAATAAATTCAGTTAGAGCCGCATACGTTGTACCACTAGAAAGTTGGAGTATGGGAGATAGCTTTAACCTTGTATACGGTACTGGAAATTTAACAAAGTACACATATGACGAGATCCAGAATTTATATTTAAATAATTACTATAATGTTCAAAGCACAGAAATGGATATAGAAACCAGTAGCCTTTTATACCAGCAATATTCTATGGAGTATGACAAAGTTAATAATGATATTATAAACATAAAAAAACTCATTGACCAAAATAAGGACGTTGCAGAATATCAACAGCAGTTGGCTGATTTGATAATACAAAAGGCAGAGCTGTACGCAAACAAGGAAACCAGTATTATCACATATAACAACTCAGCTCTGTATAGGAACATTCAACGTACTTCACAATTATCCTTATTCAGAGACAATTTATATAGTACGAAACTTTTGTACGAAAAAGGCTTAGTCCAGAAAACCCTGGCTGAATACGCCAGACTTCAGGCAACTTCAAAAGAAATAACTAAATCAAAAGATATGGCCTTCCAGTCAGATATTGACTTATATAATGCTGATTATGACTATTACATAAGCCAGCAGGAGTTACTTACACAGCAAGTCAACTCTAATATGGAAAATTTATTGAGCAGTTGCGGTATGGAACCATCAAGGGCGGTAACAATCAGTGTTCCTGTAACAGTACTAAGAGCTATTCCCCTTAAAAATTATTCTGATGTAGAGAAAAGCTTTTACTTAAATGATTACAAAAATATGCAGCTTGGTGAAAAGTTACGAATACTGGAAGGAAAGATAAGTATATTAAAGGAATACTATAAGGATTCTTCTTATCAGGTAAAGGTGGCTGTAAACGAAAAAAAGCAGGCAGAGCTTGAAGCAAGGAAATGGCTTGTTCAAAGAAGAATTTTACTTCAGAATTATTACTCTGCTTATAAAAACAAATATATTGAAGCAGGAATAAAAGAAAAGAAAGCAAATGCACTCTACCAAAAGTACATAATATTGAAAAATAGATATAACTACAAGCTTACAACTGAGATATCTTTAAAGGAATCGGAAGTAAATTACAAAACTGCAGCACAAGAAGCCTGGGACAGCTTATGCGGGTATGTGGAGGCACTTGGTAAAATCGAAAAGGCAATCAGCGGTAATATTAGTCTTTAATGATTATGCCCAGCAGCTTTGACAGGGAAAGGGCTTGAAATTCATTGACAATGGCTCCCTTTAGTTCAGGCCCTCTGATAAGCAGACCCTCCATTTTGCAGGAAGTAAAATCAATCCCTTTTAGCATTGTTCCCGTAAATTCCACTGATATCAGAGTACATTGCTCAAATTCCACATCCTTTAGATTTGCTTCCCATATGTAGCTTTTAGAGAGGTTGGACTTTTCAATGCGACTCCGAGCGATAGCTGCATTTGTTAAATTTGAATACTGCATATTGCAGGAAATAACGGATATATCACTAAGCCTTGTCTGGGAAAGTATGATACCTGTAAGATTACAGTTAATAAATTCAGTATTTCTGAATACCGCATCGCTGAAATCCATGTTTGAAATATCACAATCCTTAAAGATAACATTGTCGAACACAAAGTTCTGCACATCGCATTTCTGAAAGCTGCATTTTTCAATAATGCATTTGTTGAATTCCACAGAGATGGAAGAAATATCACTCAAGCGGCTGTTTTTAAAGTGATAATTTTCAATATCATAACCTGAAGAGGTTAAATCATTTACTATTTCATTTATGTTCTCAGATTCTATGAGGCTATCCGGTATTTTTGGCTTTTGCAGTTTCATTGTTAAATCTCCTATTTAGGTACTTTACTCAAAAGTATAGCATCAGGGAAAGTTTTATTCAACATGGGCTATAATAAGACAAAATCACTACTACGGGTTTTGTTTTATCACATCTAAAAACTGTTAAATTACTAACAAAGTATTGAAATAGGATATAAAAAGAGGTAAAATTACTTTGGTTATTTGGATGGAAATTTGGATATTATACATATTGCAATCATTTCCTAAATTTTGACTCATATTTTAAATAAATAAAAATATATACAGGAGTGTGAAGTTATGAGCATGATGAACAAAAAAACAATCGAAGACATTGATGTTGCCGGTAAAAAGGTAATAGTAAGAGTTGATTTTAACGTGCCATTGGACGCAGACAGAAAGATCACTGATGACAAGAGAATAGTTGGAGCACTTCCTACAATTAAATATCTTGTTGAAAAGGGAGCTAAGACTATACTTGTATCCCATTTGGGAAGACCTAAGGAAGGTTTTGAAGATAAATTCAGCATGAAGCCAACAGCAGTTAGACTTGGCGAGCTTCTTGGAAAAGAAGTAATAATGGCTAAAGATGTTGTAGGTGAGGATGCCAAGGCAAAGGCTGCTGCGTTAAAAGACGGCGAAATTCTTATGCTTGAGAACGTAAGATTCCACAAGGAAGAAACAAAGAACGATGCTAACTTTGCAAAAGAACTTGCAAGCATGGCTGAAATATTTGTAAACGATGCATTCGGAACTGCTCACAGAGCACATGCTTCTACTGCAGGATTGGCTGACTATCTGCCTGCAGTATGCGGATTCCTTATAAAGAAAGAAATCGAATTCATGGGTAAGGCATTAGCTAACCCTGCAAAACCATTCGTAGCAATCCTCGGTGGAGCTAAGGTTTCAGACAAGATCGCAGTTATTGAAAATCTCATTGACAAGGTTGATACATTAATAGTTGGCGGCGGTATGGCTTATACTTTCCTTAAAGCGAAGGGCTTCAATATTGGTACTTCAATATGTGAAGAAGATAAGATTGAGTTAGCAAAAAGCTTGATGGAAAAGGCTGCTGCAAAGGGAGTTAATTTACTTCTTCCTGAAGATAATATGGTAGCTAAAGAATTCAACAATGATTCCGAGAAGCAGGTTATTGCATCAAACAGTATGCCTGACGGTTGGATGGGTATGGACATAGGACCTGCTACAATCAAAATTTATGCAGATGCTATAAAGAGCGCAAAGACAGTTATTTGGAACGGACCTATGGGAGTATTCGAGTTCTCTAACTTTGCAACAGGTACAAAAGAAGTTGCAAAGGCTATTGCAGAATCAGGTTCACTTTCAATCGTCGGCGGAGGGGATTCTGCTGCAGCAGTTGAACAATTGGGATTTGCCGATAAGATTACACATATATCTACAGGCGGAGGAGCTTCATTGGAATTTCTCGAAGGAAAGGTTCTCCCGGGCATAGATGTTCTTATGAACAAATAATAAAAGCATGCAAAGCAGTTTTTGTATCAAAAACTGTTATAAATAAATTAAAAAAAAACGAAAATAGAGGAGTTGTTTTAATATGAGTAGAAGAATAGTTGCTGCCGGTAACTGGAAGATGAACAAGACTGCTTCAGAAGCTGTTGAGTTTATAAATGCATTAAAGCCAGCTGTTGCTGGTGCAAAAAATGAAGTAGTAGTTGGTGTTCCATTTGTATGTCTGCCAGGAGTTGTTGCAGCTGCCAAAGGTTCAAACATAAAGGTTGCAGCACAGAATATGCATTGGGAAGAAAAGGGAGCATTTACAGGTGAAGTTTCAGGACCAATGCTTGCTGACCTTGGAGTTGACTATGTAATAATCGGTCACTCAGAAAGAAGAGAATATTTCGGCGAAACCAACGAAATGATAAACAAGAAGGCTCATGCAATATTCCAATATGGTATGACTCCAATCATCTGCTGCGGTGAAACACTCACTCAGAGAGAGCAAGGCGTTACTGCTGACCACATCAGATATCAGATAAAAGTTGCTTTACTTGGTTTAACTGCTGAACAGGTTAGTAAACTCGTAATTGCTTATGAGCCAATATGGGCAATTGGAACAGGAAAAACTGCTACCAACGAACAAGCAAATGAAGTTTGCGGAATTATCAGACAATTAGTTGCAGAACTTTACGGAAAAGATGTTGCTGAAAAGGTTATAGTACAATACGGCGGAAGTGTAAATGCCAAGAATGCTACTGAATTGTTTGCAATGTCTGACATAGACGGTGGACTTGTTGGCGGAGCAAGCCTTAAGGTTGAGGATTTCTCAATAATCGCTAAAGCATAATAAAGCAGAATACCCAACAATAATAAAAATGAATTATCTGACCCTCCGGTTAGTACTGGAGGGTCTAGCTATAGTAACATTAAAAGAGGGAGATACCATATGGAAAAGAAATTAGTAACCTTAATGATCCTTGATGGCTTCGGAAACAACCCGAAACAAGAAGGAAATGCCATACAGGCTGCAAACAAGCCAAATTTGGACAGCTATTTTACTAAATATACAAATACCATTGTTCATACAAGCGGTATGGATGTAGGACTACCTGAGGGTCAGATGGGAAACTCTGAGGTCGGACATACCAATATTGGTGCAGGAAGAATAGTTTATCAGGAATTAACCAGAATAACAAAGTCAATAAAAGATGGAGACTTCTTTGAGAAAGAGGAATTTCTAAAGGCAGTAGAAAATTGCAAAAAGAATAATTCAAAGCTCCACCTGTTCGGACTTTTATCTGGTGGCGGAGTACACAGCCACAACACACATTTGTATGGTTTAGTTGAGCTGGCAAAAAGGAATGGCCTGAAAGATGTATTTATACACTGCTTCTACGACGGCAGAGATGTTCCGCCGGACAGCTCAAAGGTATATACTGAAGAACTTGAAGCAAAGTTGAAAGAAATCGGAGTGGGTAAAATTGCATCTGTAATGGGAAGATACTATTCCATGGATAGAGACAACCGCTGGGAAAGAGTACAGCTTGCATATGACGTAATGGTAGCGGGAAAAGGTTTAACTGCAAATTCAGCTGTTGAAGCTGTGGAAGCATCTTTTGCAAAAAAAGAATTTGATGAATTTGTAAAACCGACAGCTATAATGGAAAACGGCAAACCTGTTGCTACAATAGATGCAAATGACTCAGTAATATTCTTCAATTTCAGACCTGATAGGGCCAGAGAAATAACAAGAACCTTTGTTGACCCTGAATTTAAAGGCTTTGAAAGAGCAAAAGGCTTTTTCCCACTATTCTTTGTTTGCATGACACAGTATGACAAGACAATGCCAAATGTTGTGGTTGCATTCAAGCCTCAGACATTGGACAACACATTCGGAGAATATGTAAGCAGACTTGGCTACAGACAGCTGAGAATAGCTGAAACTGAAAAGTATGCACATGTTACCTTCTTCTTCAACGGCGGTGTTGAAACGCAGTACGAAGGAGAAGACAGAGCACTTATACCTTCACCGAAAGTAGCTACTTACGATTTGAAACCTGACATGAGTGCATATGAAGTCGCTGAGGAAGCTGTTAAGAGAATTGACTCAAAACAATACGATGTAATAATTCTTAATTTTGCTAACTGTGACATGGTTGGTCACACAGGTGTATTTGATGCTGCAAAGGCTGCTGTTGAAGCGGTTGATGAATGTGTAGGAAAAGTAGTTAATGCTGTTAATGCACAGGGCGGAGTGGTACTAATAACTGCTGACCACGGAAATGCAGAGCAGATGGTTGATTATGAAAATGGAGGAGCATTCACCGCACACACTACAAATGTAGTACCACTTATCGGTATCGGTTTGGGAAATGCAACTCTTAAAGAAGGAAGACTTGCTGACTTGGCACCAACAATGCTTGACATAATGGGTGTTGATAAGCCTGCTGAAATGACAGGAACTTCACTTCTTAAAAAATAAAAAGCATAATCGTTCAAAATGCTGTTATAACTGCATTACAGGAAAATCCACCGGGGTGCAATAAAAAAACGGTGGATTTTTTATTGCCCTATAAAGGATAATATTACCATATATAGAATATATTATGTAAAAGGGAGGTGCAATTAATGAAGAAACCTTCGAAAGTGATTTTGCAGCTTAAGAAGTTTGCTAACAATTACAAAAAACTGGGTTCAGTGATTTATTACTTTTATAGATTGCTCAAGTCCACGTATTTCAGAACCTTTGTCAACTTTCTTTTTACTTTTGTATTTGCTTTTCAGATGCAACTTACCGACTTTAAGACATATAATATTTATGAAAAGGAATTTTACAGAGATAAGCTGCATATACTGGTAACATTCGTGTTTATTATCATGTACAATTGGCTAACCTTAATGATTGATAATTATCAGAAATACAAGGATCGCAGAGGAAAATGCCTGAGAGAAGTAATAAACAGGGAAGCCGTTATAAATCAGACCATTAGCAGAAAACTCAACGATATAACCAGAAGCGTCTGTGTTAAAGCAGTTCTGATACCGACAAAAGCTGACTTTAGCACTCTCAGCTATCAGGACATTGCCTCTCTGGTATGCCATAACATTTATGATGCTATTAAAATTTCAACAGAAACAGACACTCATCAGGTTTCTCTGATGCATAGGTTCAAAGAGAAAAAAACCGGCAGAGAATATATTAAAATGATTAGCTATGGTAATTCAAATCAGATTTCGCCAAGCATATTTGATAAGCACTTCTATCTTGACAGCGATCTGAATTATTATCATGTAAAAATATTCAATGAACAGCAGAATGATATTTATATATTGAAAAATGCAAGTGAGATAAAAAAAGACTTTGTATATGGTAAAAAGTGTACCGAAAAAAATATTGAACACTACATTGCTATCCCCGTATTCTGCGAAAATGAGGGAATAGTTTCACTTTTACAAATTGAAATATCTGAAAGACAGCTTTTGGGCAGAACTACAGAGGAAATACGAGATTTTGTAAAACCATTTATGGCTTACGTACATATTCTAATGGTAAATTATTATAGGGATGAACTTTTTAATGTATTGATTAAAAAATTTGATATTCTAAAGAAAAGTAAAGAAAGAAGAAAGAGTTATCTGGAAGGGATGAGTAAGTATGAGCAACACTATGGGGAAGATAATTCATATATTGCCCCAAGGGACTAATTCTAATGTAGACAACAGTGGATTTTGGCATGAAGATACTGATTTTATTCAGGATCATGATACTTTTGAAGACAGAAGACAACAACTTATAAGCGAGTACGAAAGGGAACTGAGAATATTTAAAAGTAATTCTATGCTAATGACATAGATAGAAAATACTATTTGTATTTACTCCCGAGAGACATTTCGGGGGTTTTTATTTTTCATGAGAATTATTTATCAGTTTTATATTTGGTTTTTATTAAATCGATATATTCCTCAACCTTTTTCAGAGCTTCATCAGGAAGCCCCTTAATATCCAGGTTATAAGGAATTTTAGACTCAGCTACAATATCATCGAAAAATTCTCTGTTATCTGTACGGCCTACAAGATAATCCACAGATACATTAAAATAATCAGCAATGGTTTTTAAAACATTCTCATCCCTGGGAAATCTGTCATTAGCTTCATAATAACCAATTACCCTGTCTGAAACATTTATAATTTTGCTCAAATCCTTTTGGGTTATATCTTTTTCTTCCCTAAGCTCTTTTAATCTGTCACCAAATCTCATAATATGCCTCCAAGTATAAATATAACAGGCGAAAAAAATCATTTGATAAAAACGAATAAAATATTCAAGAAAAATGTTGAAATCGAACAAAATATGCGATACAATACTAGTGTAAGGAAAAACCTCATATTTATACTTGAGATTTATTCTTTGCAAAGAAGGTCAAAAAATCCGTTGTACCTGATGATGTCCTTTTATCTGAGGTGACTAAATGGATTCATGGAGTAAGAAAAAACGGTTGAGAAAAAGATAAGCTGCATTGAGAAGAACATCTTAAGAACCTTATCTCACTTCACATGCTAACAAGAGAAGCGGGATACTCTCCTTGGTATGCTACGAGGATATTTAAAGAGCTTACCGGAAAGCTCCCTTTTGGTATATCAGGTTCTAAAGATTGACCATAGCTGCTGAGAGATCAGAGATGACAATATCAAAGTTAGTGATGCAGCTTAGACATTGTTTTGATTCTCATGAAGGGTTCACCAGAGCCTTTTCTAAGCAGTTTGGAATAACACCTATACAATACGATAAAAAAAGACCCGAATTAATCTCTTTATTCCAGAGAATCCGTGGATATAACCTTAGAAGACAAAAAGGAGAGGATAATATGGCTGAGAATCCTAACTCATGTACCAAAACCATATTCGTGCAAGTAGTTGAGCGACCTGCACGAAAGCTTATATTAAAGAGAGGACAAAATGCTGAACATTACTTTGAATACTGTGAAGAAGTAGGTTGCGGTATATGGGATATATTATCAGGTATAAAGGAGGCAATTTACGAGCCCACAGGAATGTGGCTGCCGGGAAGCTTGATTAAGCCCGGTACGTCACGATATGTTCAGGGGGTTGAAGTGCCCCCGGACTATTCCGGAGAGATTCCGGATGGTTTTGAAATAATTGACTTAAATCCATGCAAGATGATGATTTTTCAGGGAACGCCTTATGAAGATGAAAAGTTTGAGGAATCTATATTACATCTCTTGAGAGCAATAAATAACTATAACCCTGAAATATACGGTTTTCAATGGGCAGATGGTGAAGCCCCAAGGTTTCAGCTTGCTCCAATGGGGTATAGAGGGTATATTGAGGCAAGACCTGTCAAAGACTTGAATCCGTAAAACTAACAGTTCAGTCAAGCGAAAGCAGTGTTCTTGACGGCACTGCTTTCGCTTGTTTAGTTTTTAACGTTTAAAAATCATTGTCCGTGGTAGGTATATATTGAAATAAAAAATCTTAATAAGAATACCAATAAATGTTAAGTTATATTTTGTATTTTATCTGAACATCTACATATAATAACAGACGATAGGTAAAAAATGTTTAGGGAAATATTTTACAATAAAGTAAAGCAAATGGTATTCTAATTAAGAATAACTACCTTGAAGGGAGAATTAAGTATGAAACAATATATACCAATTGAAAGCGTTTTCGCGAGAGAAATTCTTGATTCCAGAGGAAATCCGACTGTTGAGGTCGAGGTTATTGCCGAGGGTGGTTTTGTCGGACGTGCTTCTGTACCTTCGGGAGCGTCAACCGGTGCTTTCGAGGCTATTGAGCTGAGAGATGAAAACAGCGACAGGTATATGGGAAAAGGTGTGGAAACTGCAGTTGACAATGTTAATAATACTATAGCACCTGAAGTTGAAGGAATGAATGTATTTGATCAGGTTGCAATAGATAGACTTATGATTGATCTTGATGGAACACCTAACAAGGAGAGATTGGGTGCCAATGCAATACTTGGTGTATCACTTGCTGTTGCAAAAGCTGCTGCTGAAGCATTAGGTCTTGGATTGTATCAATATATAGGTGGAGTAAATGCCAAGACACTTCCGGTGCCAATGATGAATATAATTAACGGTGGGAAGCATGCTGATAACAGCGTAAACATACAGGAGTTCATGGTAATGCCGGTTGGCGCTGAAAGCTTTAAGGAAGCACTAAGAATGTGCGCCGAAGTATTCCATAACCTGAAAAAGGTACTCCACAGCAAAGGCCTTAGTACCGCAGTAGGCGATGAAGGTGGCTTTGCACCAAATCTGGAAACAGATGAACAGGCAATACAGGTTATCCTGGAGGCAGTTGAAAAAGCCGGCTACAAACCCGGAGATGATTTCAGAATAGCTATTGATGCTGCTGCAACTGAAATGTATCAGGAAGACGGATCATATTTCTTCTGGAAAACAAACATCAGAAAGAGTAAACAGGAGATGGTAGATTACTGGGCTGACCTGGTTAATAAATACCCAATAATTTCTCTTGAAGACGGTGTTTCAGAAGAGGATTGGGAAGGTTGGAAATTGTTGACCGAAAGGTTGGGCAACAAGATTCAGTTGGTAGGTGACGATCTTTTCGTAACCAATACAAAGAGACTTGAAAAAGGTATAAAGCAAGGTGTTGCAAACTCTATTTTGATAAAAGTAAATCAGATAGGTACACTTACAGAAACACTTGATGCAATACAAATGGCAAACCGTGCGGGTTATACTGCAGTTACATCTCACAGATCAGGAGAAACAGAGGATGCAACTATAGCGGATATAGCAGTTGCAACTAATTCAGGTCAAATAAAAACCGGAGCACCTTCCAGAACAGACAGAGTTGTTAAATACAACCAATTATTAAGAATAGAAGAAGAATTGGGAGAAGTTGCAGAATTTCCTGGTATTAAAGCATGGTTCAACCTAAAATAACATTAATAACAGCCAGATACAAAACATATCCTTCCTAGTTTACGGGGTACGGCTTGGCGTTAAAAACACTTTCTTTATGCCTGCTAAATTGAACCATTAAAGGTAGCGAGAAATGCTAAGTGGAAAGTCATATATCATAGAAAAATGCTGACACCAAGCTTGTACCCCGAATATTTTTTTGGATAAAGTGTTTTTATAAAATAAATAAGAAAAAACAAGTCTTCGGACTTGTTTTTTCCATTTAAGTATGATAAAATTCAACTTGTCTATTTTAGGAGGTGTTTAAGTTGGAAGCTGCAAAATGGATTGTTAATATACTTCACATTATCTTTGCTGTTTCAATCATTATTATCGTATTGCTTCAGTCGGGAAAACAGGCTGGCTTGTCAGGCTCAATAGCAGGTGGAGCAGAGACATTCTTCGGCAAGAACAAGGGTCGTACTATTGATGCATTGCTTGGAAAGTATACTGCTTTCGCTGCGATTGCATTTCTCATTACATCTATTGCTCTTTACTTGTTGATAGATAGAGTTGGTTAATTTGTACTTATAAAATTAAGCCTAAGTGTATATCGTACACTTGGGCTTTTTGCATGTTAGGTATATTTTCACATATAATATGGGTATAATATACTGGTTGATAATCCAGATAATAGTATGCTAATATAAAAAAGAGTATGTAGGATGTACTGTTATTACATTCTATAGCTATATTTGCGGCTTCTAGGAGGTTGATTATGAATAGAGATGAGGCTTATGAAGAACTCAAAGTCCGTTTAAACGATAAGGATCTTCTTAGACATTCTTTAGCAGTGGAAGCAGTAATGAAAGAGTTTGCCAAATACTATGCTGCTGATATTGAGATGTGGGGACTAACCGGTCTGCTTCACGATATTGATAGTGAAAAAACAGCCTGTGACCCGGAAAAACATAGTCTGGTAGCTGCACAAATACTCGAGAATTTTGATATAGACGAATCAATTATATACTGCATCCGAGCTCAAAGTGACTACCACAAACTACCACGTAAAAGAAAAATGGATAAAGTATTATATGCTACCGATCACCTTATTAAGTTAATAACTTACTGTACCAATAAACTACCGGATAAAAACATTTCAGACGTCACAGCCCAAATGATAATTGAAAATATTACAAAATCAGATGTTAAAGGAATAAACATTGAACATATAAAGGATTATAAAGAACTGAATATTACTCTATTGGAATTTGTGGAAATAACCTTACGTGCGATGCAAAGGACTTTTGACAATATAAAAATATAAAAGGTTACTTATTTGTAACTTTTTTTTTGTTGTTTTGTAACTACTCAAAAAAGAAAAAAATATAAAATAAAGATAGGTTGAAATTATTAAAATATATTTTAAAGGGGTATGGGTGAAAACAAATTGAAAAAATTTCTGGGGGTAACAATTGCAGTATTTGTAGTGATAGTTTTTGTTGCAGCAATATTTATGAAGGAAGATAAAGTATTAGAGAACAATAACAGTGAGAGCAGTATCGAAACAAAAATAAGCAATGAGACAAATGTAGTTGATGATAAAAAAGAACCTTCTCAGGATTCTAAGGAGAACCCTACAGTTCCATCTGATAACAAAAAACCTGTAAATCCTCCAAAGGTAAAACCAAAACAGCCGGCACCTGTTAAAATCAAACCTATGATAGCACTTACGTTTGATGACGGACCACATCCTCAATACACAGTACAGATACTAAATGCATTAAACAAATATAACGGTCATGCAACCTTTTTTGTAGTAGGCAACAGGACTCAAAAATATTCGGGTGTTATAAAGCAGATTTCGAAGAATGGAAACCAAATTGGCAATCATACCTATAGTCATAAACAATTAACAAAGCTAAGTGAATCCGGTATAAAGAATGAATTGAAAAAGACTTCTGATATATTGCAGAACATTATTCAAAAAAAACCGTCTATAATAAGACCAACTTATGGCAGCGTAAACAACAGGGTAAAATCATGCGCAGGAGCTCCGTTGATTCTTTGGTCTATAGATACTTTGGATTGGAAGACAAAGAGTAAGACTACAACAGTAAATAAAGTAGTTGGTAAAGTAAAGGACGGGGACATAGTGCTGATGCATGATTTGTATAAAACATCTGCCCAGGCAGCGGAAGCAATAATACAAAACTTGACTGCAAAGGGTTATAAATTGGTCACCATTGATGAGATTTTTGCTGCCAGAGGGATAAAGCTTCAGAATGGTCAGGTTTATAATAATGCATACAAGAAAAAGTAGGAAGGAATTCTTTTATATGGAAAATAAAGTTCTTATAGTAGAAGATGAAGAAAGTATAAGAGGTTTCTTGAAAATAAACTTCAAAAAGCATAATTTTATTGTAATCGAAGCAGCTACAGGGGAAGACGGACTATTGAAAGCAAGACAGGAAAATCCGGATGTTGTGCTACTGGATGTTATGCTACCCGGAATAAGCGGATTTCAGGTGTGTGAGACACTTAGAAAAGAGTTGCCGGGTGTCGGAATTATAATGCTGACTGCCAGAGGACAGGATATAGATAAGATAAAAGGGTTGGAGTACGGTGCTGATGACTATGTCGTTAAGCCTTTCAATACTACAGAGCTTATTCTGAGGGCCAAATCCCTCTTAAGACGCTTGAGTGGGAAAAGTACTGCTGACAGTAAGGAAGATACCTTGAAAAGCGGCGTATTCAAGCTGGAGCTTTATTCTCAAAGAGTATTTAAGGAAGATAAGGAGATTCTGCTTACACCTAAAGAATTTTTCTTATTGAAAATCTTCCTCGAAAATAAAAATAAAGCATTTACCAGAGATGAACTTTTGGACAAGATATGGGGCTATGACTATATGGGAGACACCAAGATAGTTGATGTCAATATAAGGAGACTGAGAAGTAAGATTGAGGATAAGGATTCCCATGGTATGTTTATCGAAACAGTATGGGGTATTGGGTACAGATGGCGGAAGGAATGACTTCTATGACATTTAAGAACAGTATTCAGGCCAGATTGGTAAGAAATTTCATACTTATTATACTTATAAGTGTTCTTGCTTTTGAAGCACTGCTTGTTTATTTTACGCGTTTTTATTTCTACAACAATATTGAGAGTATTTTGACAAACCAGATCAAGACAGCTTCTGACTTTTATACCCGATATTTTTCTGATGTACCTTTGGATGTTAACATTATGGACAATGCTGATTTATTCTGGAAACAAACTACAGGACAGGTACAGATAGTAAGGAATAACGGAGAAGTACTGCTGGATTCCCAGGGACTTGAGTCGGGAGAATATGTGTCCGGCAATGATTTCAAGCAGGCTCAACAGGGCAAAAAAGGTGTGTGGACAGGAAGACTCAACAATGGCAGCGAGCAAATTATGATCGTGTCTTATCCTTTGAAATCGGATACCGAGCAGGTTGGAGTAGTGAGGTTTATAACATCTTTAAAAGATGTGGATAAAATAATATTCAATATATCAATGATATTTATTATCATCGGTATTGTTGTTATTCTGGTTGCGGGTACTATAAGTATAGCTCTTGCACACAGTATCATACACCCTTTGAAAAATGTGACCGGAGCAGCCGAATTAATGGCTGAGGGAAATCTTGATGTAAGAATAAGTAAAAGCAGAAACGACGAGATTGGTAAGCTTTCGGACACATTGAACTACATGGCATCAGAAATTCAAAAAAGAGAAAGAATCAAAAATGACTTTATATCTACGGTTTCCCATGAACTGAGGACGCCTCTTACATCAATAAAAGGCTGGGCGAATACCATTATTGACGATGATTACAGTGACAGGGAGATTCTTAGTGACGGATTAAATATCATTGTCAAGGAAAGTGATCGGCTCACAGACATGGTTGAAGAGCTTCTGGACTTTTCACGTTTCGTTTCGGGAAATGTTGAACTTAAAAAAGAAAGGACAGATGTCTGTTCCATTATTGACTATGTAGAAAAACAAATGAGCGACAGGGCCAAAAAAGACAAAATAACCTTTGAGGTTAAATGTGAAAAGATACCATCTTTAGAGTTGGACAGAAACAGAATAACTCAACTTCTAATCAATCTGTTGGGAAACGCCTTCAATTTTACTCCTTCGAACGGAAAGATAGCTTTAAGTTCATTCTTGGAAAATGACAATATTATTTTCAGGGTTGAGGATACGGGCTGCGGCATAAGCCCGGAGGAATTACCTCTGGTGACAGAGAAATTCTACAAGGGAAAGAGTAGTAATTCTCATACCGGATTGGGGCTTTCAATATGTGATGAGATAGTAAAGTTACACAATGGTAGTCTTAACATTGAAAGCGAACTGGATAAAGGAACAATTGTAACAGTAAGGATTCCCTATGGAGGCTGATATTTTGACAAAGAAAATCAGAGTACTTTTAACAATATTATTATTAATTTCTGCATCCTTGTTTTCAGGCTGCAGTACTGTTAATTTCAGTATTGACGATACCATAAAGCCGCCGGAAAGCAACAATATTGCAGTAAAAGGTACATGGAAGATACAGAATTACATTTTAACCGACAAAAATTCATTAACACCTGAAAAACAGAAAAAATATGAACAGTTTATCGCAAAAGAAGCTGTTTTTGATAATGAGGTCAGTGCTATTTACAAAGATGTATGTCTTAACCCCCAATACAAAAGTATAAGAACCTCCGCGGGTACTTTTATACAGAATAAATACCGTATAAGTGAAGACGTGATTGGAATTACTACCGAAGATGTGAATGTAGTCACTATTACAACAGATAACCAGCTTTTTCATGAGCTTATAGTTACAGATGCAAATACTGCATATGTCTACATGGAAGGTGGTTTTTTAGCATTGAAAAGAATTTCTGTGGACATAGATGAAAAAATTAGAGCAGAAAGTCTTGGAAATGTAGGGTTGGATATTGACAGCGGGGATTATAAGGAAGACCCTCTGCTCAGGTCAGGAGTTCTCCTTGGAATAAGATCTGCCGATAACAAGTACCGCACCCTTTGGCTTTATTTCAAAAACAGGGAAATCAAGGCGAAATTATATACCAGTCAGCTGGTAGTTCCCAGGGCAAAGGGGTTCTGGGAAATCGGTTCCATAAACACGGACAATTCAGTAAATTTTTATGCGGAACCTTTTGCTGACCTAACCCAAAAGCAACACACTAAGATTATGAGTAAAATAAATACCATAGATAAAAAGCCGGATTCAAAAATCCTTTTTGTGGGGAATGACTATATAGGTATAGAAAGTGACATGCGACTTGGAGTTTTACCTATAGATAATCTGGCAACGAAAAAGCCGGTGCTTCTGTCGGATATTATTGAAGGTGATTCTGCCAATACATTAAAGCAATCGGCAGAGGTTTTTATTTCTTCTTTAGACAGTACAAGGGCAAACAAATTAAGCCGTCAGCCTCAAGAAGACAATTTTACTTTACAGAGAAGAAACGGGCATTGGATAATGAAAAGTCGCCTTTATTATAAAGATAAATCCGGTGATAAAAAGTATGAAGATTTTGATTTGAAGCAGATGGTTCCGTCAAAGCTAATACACTATGATGAGATGAATATTCCATGGAATGAAATTAAATCCAGAACACCGTGGACAAGAGATGCTTATATGTCACCTAATAAGGATATCGTTATATTGGCATCTGAAGATAATATAATTGTTTATACTGTTCAAAACAAGAATACTATAAGCAAGCAGCTGCTTAAAATACCTCTTATAAAAGGAGAGTCCATTATTATGACAGAATGGTCTACCGGAAAATATGCCGACATGTGGAGCGAATTTGCGGATACGGCTTTTGACAATAGCTATGACAATGGTGAATTTTAATTGAAATACATGGAATAATATATTAGTATAAGGGAATAAGTGGAGAAGCACGCGAATTTTAAAAAATGAGGGAAAGGTATTTAATACATGGCAGATTTGGAAGAACGGAAAGAACGAATAGTTGCATTTATGAGGGATAAAGCATACAAACCTCTTTTATTTAAGGAACTAGTAATGGTACTTGATGTACCGGAAGAAGATATTGAACAATTTACCCAAGTAATAGACGAACTTGAGGAAACAGGCAGAATTTTTAAGACACATGGTAAAAGGTATGGCGTACCTTCAAGGCTAAATCTGGTAACGGGAAGGCTACAAGGCCATGAAAGAGGCTACGGATTTCTCATACCCGATGATGAGCTTATGGAGGATGTATTTATCCCCGCAGACAGCCTTAACGGAGCTATGCATAATGACCGTGTTGTAGCTCGGACAAATAAGAAAAGTGTTTCTGACAGAAGAATGGAAGGCGAGATAATCCGTATACTGAAAAGAGCTAATACCACTTTGGTAGGAACCTTTGAAAACAGTATGAGCTTTGGCTTTGTTGTTCCTGATAATAAGAGACTTTCAGGAGACATTTTTATTTCAAAAAATGAATTTCACGGTGCAAAAAAAGGACAAAAGGTTATTGTTGAGATACTTAAATACCCGGAAGCCAGAAGAAATGCTGAAGGAAGAGTAATCGAAATAATAGGCGACAGGGACGAAACGGGTGTCGATATACTGTCCATTATAAAATCATATAACCTCGAAGAGGATTTTCCTGAGGATGTTCTCAATCAGGCAAATTCCATAGGTGAAACAGTAACAGAGGAAATGATACAGGGAAGGCGTGATTTGAGGGGACTTCGCATGGTTACCATAGATGGCGAAGATGCAAAAGACCTTGATGATGCGGTTTCAATTGAAATACTGGAGAATGGAAATTACAGGCTTGGTGTTCATATTGCGGATGTAACCAACTATGTTACCGAGAATTCACCCCTTGATATGGAAGCTCTTGACAGAGGGACAAGCGTATATCTGGTGGACAGGGTTATCCCTATGCTCCCAAGAAAATTATCCAACGGTATTTGTAGTCTTAACCCACATATTGACAGGCTCAGTTTTACTGTAATGATGGACATAGATAAAAATGGTAAGGTGTATAACCATGAAATATTTGAAAGCGTAATCAATATAGATGAGAGAATGACATACACTAACGTGTACAAAATACTGGTGGAAAATGACCAAGAGCTTATACAACGTTACAGTCATGTAGCTCCTGACTTCTACAAAATGCAGGAACTAGCAATGATACTAAGAAAGAAAAGATTCCAGAGAGGTGCCATTGATTTCGACTTTGATGAAGCAAAAGTTATTTTGGATGAAAAGGGTAAGCCTATTGACGTTAAAAGATATGTAATCACCATTGCCAACCAGATTATAGAGGAATTCATGCTGGCTTGTAATGAAACCGTTGCAGAGCATTTTTTCTGGACCAATACACCGTTTGTATATAGAATACACGAAGACCCTGATGAAGAAAAAATTCACAATCTAAACGAATTTCTTTACAATCTGGGATACAGTATAAAGGGCATAAATAAAATACACCCAAGGGCCTTACAGGACCTTTTGGAAAAGGTTAAAGGAACCAGACATGAGAGAATAATCAGTACAGTTATGCTCAGATCACTGCAAAAAGCTCGGTACAGCAATGAAAGCACGGGTCACTTTGGCTTGGCTGCTAAATACTACTGTCACTTTACTTCGCCTATAAGAAGATATCCCGATCTCATAATTCACAGAATAATGAAGCTTTATCTAAAAGGTGGAATGAGTGCGGAAAAAATCAGTCAATTGGAAGGAATACTGCCTGAAATAGCAAAGCAATGTTCGGAACGTGAAAGAGGAGCAGACGAAGCTGAAAGGGAAAGTGAAGACCTCAAAAAGGTAGAATATATGAAAGCCCATGAGGGAGAAATATTTGAAGGTATTATCTCAAATGTAACTTCTTTTGGCATGTTCATTGAACTTGATAATACGATAGAAGGTCTGGTCAGAATGAGCAGTATGGAAGACGACTACTATAACTACGATCAAACCCATTACTGCCTTGTAGGTGAACGTACACGCAAAATTTACAGAATAGGTGATACAGTCAAGGTCATTCTTGCAAAAGCCGACATATCTGCAAGGAAAATTGAATTTATACTGGATGAATCTGATGATGAGAATGACATACACGATATAGATGAGGAAACAGAAGATAAAATAACATTTACAAAGCAAAACAAGGGAAATTCATCTATTAAGAAAAACAGCCGGAGTACAAAGACTGTAAAGGCTGACGATAAGGGCAAAAGGAATTCTTCTTCCGACAAAAAGCCGGGTAAAAAAGGAAAAACCATTGATAAAAAGGTATATGAAAAAATAATGGGCAAAAAGAAAAGGAAAAAAGGTAGGGGTTAAATGATATTGGTAAGTGCATGTCTTGCCGGACTTAACAGTAAATATAACGGTAAAAGCAA
>JAEZIU010000092.1 GCA_023436485.1 Bacillota bacterium
TTGGAGGACAAAACTGACTTACACCATTAGTTATTTGAGGTACACCAATAATATCCTCCGGAGATAGTTGGCTGCCAAGTAGAGAAACACAGGGCAGTCCCAGTGAATCAGCAAACTGTTGTACCAGAGTGGATTTGCCTATACCAGGAGGCCCCCAGATAAAGACAGGTCTCACCACTGAAATATTTAAAAGTAATTCTGATAATTGTTTTTGTGTAACTGTGATTGATATATTCATATATTCTCCTTGCTTTTTATTATCTTGCACTACCCCTAAAAATGGGTATAAAAATACCGTGATATAGTAACCACGGACTTCTTTAGGATCATAATCCAAGTATTTAAAAATAAAAAAACACGATAACGTATTGTGCTTATATAGCATAATCAATATTGCTATTTGGTGACGGTTACTTTTCATTATGGCCGCAAGAACAGAATACATACAGATCTTTTGGCCCAATATTAAATTATAAACTAAACACCTCAAAATTTATTGTTAGCCCCATTTCCAACACTCCTCTCCAGGTTGCATGAACGAGCAGTTGACAAATTCAACGTCCAGTCACCTGATTATTTAAGATTAAAATGTAAGTATCTATAGTTTCGCACTTTGAAAACAAAATACTTCCAAAGGATATATTACCATAGCTTTTTAGCAATAAAAATAGGAATATAGATAAAAACAGAAAGTGAGGTCCAGTCACCATGTATATCTACATTCCTATTGAATTACTTGAAATATTATTGCACTTTGAAAGATTTTTTTCAAAGAGAATATTTGGATATTTTGTCGGTTTTGTATGGAGTCTACTATCTATGCATGGTAGGAAGGTTGTAACCAAAATAAAAAGGAATAGTTTTTTCATAAGTAAGAGTGTATCAAGCTGGGAAAGGTTTGTAGGAGAATACGTATGGAATCATCTTGAACTCACAAAATGTATGTTGAAGCTTCTATTGAAGAAGTACATCAGCAACTATATTATACACGGAAAGCTGCTAATGGCAGTAGATACAACATTGACCGCAAAAAACACAGACAAAATGTTTGGAGTACAGAAATGGAATAATCATAGTGGTAATGCGGATGCTGGACAATATGTAAGCGGACACCACTGGGGACTTTTGGGCCTTATAGGGAAGTTTCTTGATACAAGGTATATATGTTTTCCGTTGCTAATGAGAATAATAACTGGAAAAGCAGCGGATTGGCAATGGATATGTAGCGAAAAAGGTAACGAAAGGATGACATTTTGGGACGTAGTGCATGCTATGATTTTGGAAATAAATCAGTGGATTGGGTATGAGGTAAGAATAGTTGTAGATGCCTATTTTAGCAACAATAGCTTTATCGCTCCACTTATGGAAAAAAGGATTGCAGTAATCACAAGATTAAGAGGAAATGCTGTTGCAAATCTTGATATTGAGCAACCTTCAATACGAAAAAGAGGAAGACCCAGGAAGAAGGGCGAGAAAATAAAGGTGTATGATATTAAGAAGATAGTTGAAGTACAAGAAGTAGAAGTGCTACTATATGGCAAAAAGCAAAAGGTTGAGGTATATGTAAAAGACCTGATAATGCTTGATTTACCACAGAAAGTAAGAACTGTATTGGTAAAATCGTCAAGAGGGTTAATCGCACTTATAAGTACTGACTTAACATTGGGAGCAAAAGAAATAATAGAAATTTATGGGTCCAGGTTTTCAATAGAAATATGTATTAGGGATATGAAAAGCAACCTGGGGCTTGAGGACTACCAGTTTCAAAGTTTTTATGCAATATTGAGGTACGTTCATCTTGTAATGACAGCTTACAATATTGGTAAAATTCTGCTATTGGATGCTGCTAAACTAAAATGGTTAAAAATTGATGAAGAAACTGATAAAAACTGGGTATCAGGTCTAAGCTTTAACTTGTTAAAATATGGACTTAGGAAGTATGCGTTGGAAAAGATTGTTTTAGGGGATTCCGCAGAATACTGGGATTCTCTTAAAAAAACTGGAGTCAAAGAAGCCCTGCTTGACTTTGCTGCCTAACAGGGCTGGAAAAAATCTAAATTTGTGCGAAAGCATAGTTATATATTAAAAGTGTTAATAATCTTACATTTGGCGGAGCAAATAACGAACGGTTTAACATAATTAAAATCAGTATTAATCTTGCATTTGGCAGAGCAAAATATCGAACGGTATAACGTTATTTTGTGATAGACAAATAGCAAGATTAATTGATTATAATATGCTGTATGGACAATGGCTGTAAAATAGCAGTAGAGATCAAAGGAGGAGAAACGTGGATAATAATAAAAAAGGCAAAAAAAATAAGGGCGTTGAGCCAAGTGTAGCAAATGATCAGCTTGGTGAAAACGAAATTGACAAGGATGTGGCTGGTAAATACCGTGAAGTAGGGAATAAAAAGAAAAATAAATAATTAACAGGAAATAACGAACTGGTTTAAATGAATTATGCAGTTCGTTATTTATTTTTATAATTTATTTTTATAGAAACTATGGTGTTTATATGATATAAGATATATGG
>JAEZIU010000111.1 GCA_023436485.1 Bacillota bacterium
GCACGGAGAATGTGTTTCATTGGGTATCACAGCTGCTTTTTATCTGGCTTCATATCTTGGCATAACTACTGAAACCATACAGGAGGAAGTGACTGATTTGCTGAAAAAGTCAGGACTGCCAACAAAAGTCCAGAATATAAGTACTGATCATATTTACGATTGTATGCTCCACGATAAAAAGCATAAGGACAACCGGTCATTGTTTATTTTACCTGTAGATATAGGGAAAGTATTGGTGCACCGGGTAAAAGATGAAGGCTTAATCAGAAAAGCAATCAGTAAGATTACAGAGTAGATCCGGGAGGCGGCATGAGATTTAAGTATAGGATGATGTTTTTATTTGCAGTTATATTTTTATGGCAGGGTCTTTCATTGCTTGAGTTATGGCCTGAATATATTTTCCCGTCACCGTATATGGTAGCAAAAAGCCTGTACAACGGGTTTTTTGAGGACGGTGGCCCACTGCTTCTGGCATTGCTGCTGAGTATGAAGCGTGCCTTAGTCGGCTTTTTAATTTCTATGGCTATAGGATCACTGGCAGGAATAATAATGGCATATAACACATTCTTTGAGGAAGCCCTAAAAATGGTGTCACTGGGTGCACAGTCAATACCCAGTATCTGTTGGGTTCCTCTGGCGGTTTTGTGGTTTGGTTTGAGCGAAGGGGCCATTCTTTTTGTAATGATAATGGGCTCGTGTTTTTCTATTTCAATTTCCACGTACTCTGGTATAAAGCATATAAATCCAAGTCTGATCAACGTTGCACGAAACCTCGGTGCACGCAGAATCAAACTACTGGTATATGTAATAATACCCGCTATTCTTCCCGCAATAATTGTTGGCATTAAGCAGGGCTGGGCATTTACCTGGAGGGCGTTAATGGCGGGAGAAATTCTTTCATCAAATATCGGATTGGGACAATCCCTGATAATGGCTAGAGATTTGGCCGATATAAGCAGGATATTTTCCATAATGATTATAATTGCTGGAATAGGATATTTTATTGAAAAGTTAGTCTTTGAAAAATTGGAATACAGTATAAAAATAAAACGGGGCTTGCTGAGTTAGCAAATGCGCAGATTACGTGACCAGCCGTTTTGTATATGATAATTGGGAGGTTGTTTTATGGGAGCAGATAACAAAAAATTAAATGAAAATACAGGAAATGCAGGCTGTCGTAATATTGAGCAGCTCGAAGAAGATTTGCAGAAGCTGGAGCTTATTCGGTCAAGACTTTCAGACGATATTTCAGATTGGTATACCATTATGGAGTCTATAAACTCCAAAGGTACTGAATTCACCGGGGAAAAAATTAATGCTAAAAGAAAAGAGGATATGGTTGAAGATCTTGCATCAAGGCTGAATACTAAAATTGATCGGAAAAATGTAAAAAAACTGCTGAAATTTGTGGCAAACAACTCTTTAAACAATATGCAGCCTGAAAATGTATCCCAAAATGTGGGTATAAGCCTGAAGCAGATTTTTAATGGGGAAAATTTAGGACTGCCTTTAATCGCCGGTCCTTGCGCAATAGAAAGCAAGCCTCAAATGAAGGTAGTAGGGAAAAAATTAAATGAGCTGGGGATTAAGTTTTTAAGGGGAGGGGCCTACAAACCAAGGACTTCACCCTACGATTTTCAAGGATATGGTACTAATGCCCTGAAGGTTCTACGTGATACAGGTGATGAATTTGGCCTCAAAACCGTAAGTGAGGTTGTTGACACCAGAAATGTTGAGGTTATGGAAGAGTATGTGGATATATTCCAAGTCGGGTCAAGGAACATGTTTAATTATGAATTGCTTAAGGAAATAGGCAGAAGCAAAAAGCCTGTAATTCTAAAGAGAGGGTTGATGTCAACAATCAAGGAATATATATATGCCAGTGAGTATATCCGTTTAGGGGGTAATGAAAACATAATCCTGTGCGAGAGAGGAATCAGAACCTTTGATACGGTCACCAGAAATACATTGGATATTGCTGCGGTGCCTATTCTGAAGAAAGAAACCGGCTTACCTGTGGTAGTTGACCTGTCCCACTCTTTGGGCAGAAAGGACTTGGTTATACCCTTAGGGAGTGCCTGCTTAGTGGCTGGAGCTGATTTGCTTATGGTTGAGGTTCATCCAAATCCAAGAACAGCATTATCTGATTCAAAGCAGCAGTTAAACTTTACGGAGCTACAATACCTGGTTAACTCAATATCCAGAACAATAAAGAAGTTTTTGATGATGTAATTACCCCGATATTGCAGATAATACTATACCTTGTTCTATTTGCCCAAATATTCCCCATACTGGGAAGTAAAATACTCTATTTTATGAGTAACTTTTTGAAGGTGCATCTGCATCTCTTCGATCTGACTTTCAACGGTCTTTCTATGCTCTATAAGCATATCACAACGCTGCTTCAAGGTTTCCTTACCCTGAGCACTCAGTGAAACGAATTCTCTGATTTGCTTAATGGACATTCCGGTATTCTTGAGGCAGCAGATAAGACCCAGCCATTCAAGGTCTTCTTGAGAATAACGACGTATTCCGCTTTCGCTTCTGGACACATTGGGCAGCAGTCCTTCTCTTTCATAGTAGCGTAAAACATGGGCTTTTAAATTTGTCTTTTCTGATACTTGCTTTATAGAATAGTCCACTAATGATTCTCCTTGTATTTGAAAATTACTCTTGACTTAAAGTTTACGTTAAGGTTTACAATTTTATTATACTTAAATTATTGTACTTCATCAACATTGTAATTGAGGTGGGGTCAAATAATTAAGGTAAAAAATCAGTATAATAATACTTGTGAAAATAATAGTAAGTGAGAAAGGAAAATGACAATGCTGAACTTTGATATGCACATACCCACTCGAATTATATTTGGTAGGGATACCCAAAAAGAAATAGGTAGTTTAATTAAACCATATACAAAAAAAGCACTTTTACATTATGGCGGAAATAGTATCAAGAAAAGCGGACTATATGATCAGGTAGTTGCTTCTCTGAAGGAAAACAACATAGAATTTGTTGAACTGGGTGGAGTAGTTCCAAATCCCCGTCTGTCTTTAGCCGAGGAAGGTGCCGAACTTTGCAAAAAAGCAGGTGTAGACCTGATACTTGCAGTAGGAGGCGGAAGTGTAATAGATTCTGCAAAGGCCATAGCACTAGGTGCATGCAATGATGATATATGGAAGTTTTATGAAGAGGGCGGTGAAATTAAAGCTGCTCTGCCCGTTGCCACTATTCTGACAATACCGGCAGCAGGAAGTGAATCCAGCCCCCATACAGTAATCACCAATGAAGAAAAACAGATTAAAAAGGGATATGGCAGCAATTTGCTTAAACCTATACTTAGTATAGTAAACCCGGAATTGTTTTTTACACTTCCCAAAAATCAAATTGCTAATGGCGTAGCTGATATGATGAGTCATATTTTTGAGAGATATTTTACAAATACCACTCATACAGACCTTACAGACGGCTTGTGTGAAACAACTCTTAAAACCATTATGAAAAATGCATTAATAGTCTCACAGAACCCCAAAAACTATGATGCATGGTGTCAGGTTGGCTTCGGAGGAACCATAGCACATAACGACATACTGGGTCTTGGAAGGGCACAGGACTGGGCTTGCCACGATATGGAGCATGAACTGAGTGCCATATATGATATTGCACATGGTGCGGGCCTCGCAGTATTAACTCCTGCATGGATGCAGTATGTATATAAGACAAACATTAATATGTTTGTACAGTT
>JAEZIU010000118.1 GCA_023436485.1 Bacillota bacterium
AAGTTCTGGATGCATATACCATCAGTACTGCAAAACAAGGCTTATAGGAGGTGTTGCTTATGAAAGAGGTTATGGCTTTTATCCGTACCAACAAAGTTAACAGAACCAAGGAAGCACTTGCCAATGCAGGGTTTCCGGCCTTCTCCTGCAGGCCTTGCCTTGGAAGAGGTAAAAAAAGCCTTGATGCAACCGTTCTCAACTATATTATGGAAGCCGGAGAATTGCCCGTATCCAATGCGGGTGAAGCATTTACGGAGACGGCGAGGTTGATTCCCAAGAGGTTCTTTTCATTAGTAGTAGATGACGAACAGGTGGATTTGGCAGTTAAGACTATTATAAATGTAAACCAGACCGGGAACCCCGGGGACGGCAAAATATTCATAATACCAATTCAGGAGACTTATAAGGTTAGAACCGGTGAAAACCTACTTTAAATGACAGGTGGTGAGACAAATGAATGTAAGAAATATTGTATTGGATAAATATAGTGCAAAAGTTTACAAAAATAGAAAAGAACACATTATGGAAGTTTCAGAGGAAACAGGAAATCAACCAATAGCAGCCAACAGCCGTACTGTTCCCGGAATAATTACAAACAGGGGATGCTGTTATGCAGGGTGTAAAGGCGTTGTTCTCGGGCCTTTAAAGGATGTTCTTGTACTAACACACGGGCCTATCGGTTGCGGCTTTTATTCGTGGGGAACCAGAAGAAATAAAGCAAAAACTGAGGACGGAAGAAATTTTATTGAATATTGCTTTTCAACTGACCTTCAGGAGCCTGATATAGTATTCGGCGGTGAAAAAAAGCTGAGGCAGGCAATAAAAGAAGCAGTAGAAATTTTTAAGCCAAAATGCCTTATGATATGTTCAACCTGTCCGGTAGGACTGATAGGAGACGACATACATGCGGTTGCAGCAGAAACCGAAAAACAATACGGAATCACCTGTATGGCATTCAGTTGTGAGGGATACAAGGGTGTCAGCCAGAGTGGAGGTCACCATATCGCCAATAACACGCTCATGAAAAAAATTATAGGAACAAATGATACGCCTCTTAAAAATAAATATTCCGTAAACCTACTTGGGGAATATAACATCGGCGGAGATGGCTGGGAAGTTGAAAGGATAATGAAGCGTATTGGCTACGATGTAATATCAATATTTACCGGAGATGGAAGTTTTGAGGCAATACAGAATTCTCATATGGCAAATCTCAATCTGGTGCAATGTCACCGTTCAATAAATTATATAGCTGAAATGATGAAAACAAAATACGGTGTGGACTGGATTAAGGTAAACTTTATTGGAATAAAATCAACCATTCAATCTCTAAGAGATATGGCAGCATACTTTGGAGACAAGGAACTTGCAGAACGGACAGAAGAAGTTATAGACGACGAGCTTGCAAACATTGCAGAAGAGAAGGAATACTACTATTCAAAGCTTAAAGGTAAAACAGCTGCTCTCTACGTGGGAGGGTCAAGATCACATCATTATCAGCTGTTACTTTCAGACTTTGGTGTTTCCACAATCCTTGCAGGTTACGAATTTGCACACAGGGATGACTATGAAGGCAGAGAAGTAATTCCTACAATAAAAGAAGATGCTGACAGCAAAAATATAGAACACCTCAATGTAGAAAAAGACGACAAAAAATATCACGCATACCTTACTGACGAACAATATGAACTGTTAAAAACAAAAATTCCACTGGATGACTATACAGGTATGATAAGGCATATGGAAAACGGCAGTATCGTCGTTGACGATTTGAACCAGTTTGAAACTGACGAGTTCCTGAAACTGTTGAAGCCTGACATATTTTTCTCGGGAATTAAGGATAAATACTCACTCCAAAAGTCAGGAGTTCTGGCAAGACAGTTGCATTCCTACGACTACAGCGGTCCATATGCCGGCTTCAGAGGCTCCATCAATTTTGCAAGGGATATAACAATGGGACTGTATACCCCGGCCTGGGGATTTGTTACACCACCATGGAAAAACAGATCAATACTTAAAGCTTCATTAGCAGGAGGTGAAGAATAATGCTTACAATGACTCCGAAAGAAATATCAGAACGCAGCAGCTTAAGAATAAATCCGTGTAAAACCTGTCAGCCGGTTGGCGCAATGTATGCAGCACTTGGAGTACATAACTGTATGCCTCATAGCCACGGTTCACAGGGATGTGCCTCCTACCACAGAACATTTTTGTCAAGGCATTTCAAGGAACCTGCAATGGCTTCAACAAGCTCATTTACAGAAGGTGCTTCGGTATTTGGTGGCGGAAGTAACCTAAAAACAGGTGTAAAGAATGTATTTGATATATATAATCCCGACATTATCGCAGTACATACTACCTGTTTGAGTGAAACAATAGGAGATGACCTGACTGCTTTTATTCAGGAGATTGATATACCCGAAGGGAAATATGTTGTTCATACAAACACACCAAGCTATGTAGGTTCACACATAAACGGATTTTATAATATGATGTCCGGATTTATTAACTATATGGCACAGTCTACAGGGCAATCAAACGGTAAAACTGCTATTTTCCCAGGGTTTGTGAACCCCGGAGACATCAGGGAACTAAAAAGAATACTAAACCTTATGAAAGTACCTTTTACAATGTTCCCTGACCAGAGTGGAGTAATGGATGCACCGATGACTGGAAACTACTCAATGTATCCTAAAGGTGGAACGACAATACCTGAAATAATCGGTCTGGGTGACTGTGAAAAGGTTCTAGCACTAGGTGAACTCACAAGTGAGGAGCCGGCTAATGTATTGGAAAGAAAGTGCAAGGTGCCATACTCTCTGATGCAGCTGCCAATAGGGATTGAGGCTACAGACAAATTTGTTATGGAGCTTTCACAGATGACAAATGAGGAGATTCCTTACGAGCTTGAAGAGGAACGTGGACAATTAGTAGACATAATTTTGGATGCACATTTCTATTTTCATGATAAAACAGTTGCAATATTCGGTGATCCCGACACAGTACTTGGGCTTACCCGTCTGGTACTGGAAATGGGAATGATTCCTAAATATGTTCTGACAGGAACTCCCGGAGAAGCTTTTGTAAAGCTGGCTAACAAGCTTTTTGACCAATATGGTGTAACTGATTGCATTGCAAAGGCATCAGGGGACTTGTTTGAGCTCCATCAATGGATAAAGCATGAAAAGGTTGATTTGTTGATTGGAACATCTTATGGTAAACAAATAGCTAAGGCTGAAGACATACCCTTTGTACGTGCAGGTTTTCCGGTGCTTGACAGATACGTACATTCATATGCACCGATACTAGGCTACAAAGGAGCAATAAGGCTGGTGGAAATAATAGCAGGAGCATTGATGGATAGACAGGACAGGGATGCAAGCGATGAGGAATTTGAACTAGTTATGTAAGCAAGACAAACTAAAACCTTTGGAGAAGGGGGCGGAAATAATGACAGAGTCACTTATTTTGGATGAAAGAAAAGACTTTATTAAATACGGATTTGAAAAATCCGGAACAACAGCTATCAAATGTGAAAGCAACAGCGTATCGGGAGCCGTAAGCCAGAGGGCGTGTGTATACTGCGGAGCAAGAGTAGTGCTGAACCCAATTACCGACGCATTTCATATTGTCCACGGTCCCATAGGATGTGCCA
>JAEZIU010000129.1 GCA_023436485.1 Bacillota bacterium
GATGATTGGGCAAAGAAGCTTATTAAAGTCATGGAGGATGATATTAATCCTGATTTTTACAAAGTTATAAAGCAGGAAGACGGAGAAATAAATGGAGTAAAGTGTAAAAAGGTCTATTATACACAGAAGGTAGCAGGTATGGACATATACTCCTGTGATATTTTTATTGTAGGAAAGAAATACAAGTATAATGTATACTACCATATCAAATCAGAAACATATAATGATAAAAAGAAACTTTCGGAAATTGAAAATGCATTAAATTCATTTAAGTTTACAGAGCCTGATGTGACTAAGATAGGTGAATTAATGGATCCCAATTTTGCTGATGATAAGGATTCCACCATTAAGAGACAAAGTGCAAAAAATAAGTGGGCGGTAAATTTACCTGTTTCTTGGATAGCTGACTCAGAAAGCAATAATGATGAGGAGATATTATACGGCTCAGGGATGAAAGCCTTCAGTATGGCTGTTAAGGATGGAGTATCCATGGAAGCCTTTATTTCAGCCTCCGATGAGGAGATTGCCAAAAGGCTTAAGCTTGGAACTTTAAAGGATTCTAAAAAAGAGGTTTTAAAGGAAAAAGACACTGATGTATGTAAATACGTTTCTACTCAAGTGTATGGAAAAGAAAATATTCATGTAGTTAACTATATTGTTAGTAAAAATGATCATTTGTATATTATTACTTTGTCAATTCCTGAAGCAAATCTTAGTGAAAAGAACAAGAAGCTGTTCTCAGATATTTGGCAGTCCATGAAGTTTGAGTAAGGTAATTAGTAAAGTCAAATAAAAATATTAATAAAAACGTGATTTTCGATTTGAGAATCACGTTTTTTTATGTATTATCCTACTAAATTTACAATTATAACTGTCTTTTATGTGGTTGATTTTACTTGGACAAATGAATATAATAATTGGTGTATATATGTTACGAAAAAGATTATAGCAAAGGATTATTGCAACACATATAGCGATGAAATAAGTTAAAAAGATTATAGGAAGTGTGCATGAATTGGAAAAGATAAAAACAAATGTGATGAGAATTCTTGATAGAGCAAAAGTAAAATACAATACATATGCTTATGACCATAGTGATGGTTTGATTGATGGGGTTTCTGGTGGCAAGCAAAATGGGACAGCCGGTAGAAAGGGTATATAAAACCCTTGTAACACAGGGGACAGGCAGAGATTATTTTGTTTTTGTTATTCCGGTTGCGGAAGAGCTGGATTTGAAAGCTGCTGCACGGGCAGTTGGACAAAAAGCTGTCGAGATGATTAAGGTTGCTGATATTAATAAGGTTACCGGATATATTCGAGGAGGGTGCTCACCAATAGGAATGAAAAAGGAATTTAAAACTGTTATTGATAGCTCATGTGAGACTTTAGATACTATCATTGTGAGTGCAGGTAAAATAGGTCACCAGATTGAGTTGGCTCCTTCCGACCTCATAAAATTAGCCAATTGCACAACTGAAAGAATAGCTGTACAAAGGGATACATAAAATATTTAACAGCCTCAAATCACTCGGTTTTTTTGAAAAATTATTTAGGTATTAACAAATATTTAACTGGTCAATGGGGCATTTCAAAAAGCAGAATTTATGATATTATACAAAAAATACTTGAATGCTGAACTTTTGAAATGCCCTTATTGATTTATCTGCATAAAAGAGTTTGTGTTACTATATCGGAAAAAACTTCCATTCCGTCTGTTTTTACTATGCGGATTACCTCCTTATATTGTGAACATTGAGGCAGAATTGTTTCAAGGATATTTTCCTTTTCAAGGATATGTTCAGGGTTATATACAACATCATTTTGCCCATCGAAAATTGCTACATAAAAGATACCAGTTTCCACAATATCCTGGAAAAAGTGGCTGCCATAGGACAGTTCAGGCATAAAACCCGTTTCGGTGGATGCCACTTCACAAATCACCGACATGTTGCAAAGCTCGGTAAAATGCACAGGTACACCTAAAGATGGAGTTGTAGTTCCCCATCTGCCCGGACCCATTAGCATGGCATTTTTACCCTTCAGTGCAGCATTTATTATACCGATCTGCCTTGCCACTGAGTATTTCCCGCTATCATTAAGTCCTAAATAGGATTGTGCATCGACATAAACTATAAAATCCACAGGCAGCCGAATATTTCCTCCTATAAAAGGCCCTTTGGTATAAAATAAGCAGTTTTTCTCGTTATCCAATTCAGGTAATTCAACAGGCTTACCCAGTCCTCTCGTCTGTAAAGGGCGGCATTGAAGAAGATTAATCTTGAAGCTGCTATCCTTCTTAAAATTTGCAGTGAATTCAATGTCTACAGGATAATTATAGACCCTGGAAAGTGTGGCTAAAATATCTTTCATAAGTGCCGGAAATTTTGTGTTTCCAAGTAGTGTCTTAAAGTCCATAATATATGGGACATTAATGTTGTCCATTCCAAGTTCACGCATCCGTGCTAAAGCTTGAGTATCCAAGGTGGCAAACAGTTCTTTATCTGCCTTTATATCATCTGATATTACTTCGTCAATATTTTTAGTAATCAATTCATTTTTCTCTAAAGACAGAACATCAACAAAATGCTGGGAGAATTTTTTTTGGTCCTTATAATTCATGGGGGGAATACGCAATGGATCATCCAGACAAATAATTCTGGCATAATCGCCTACAGTTCTGTCTACTGCCCTTGTTCCAAGACCGAAAACCATGCGAAGCATACCCGAATCCATGTCAATATTTTTGTCCCACACATACAAATTTGACGAATTTCCTACCCCTGCAATATGGGGATAAAAATCCTCATTATAGTTGTCTCCAGAAACACGCTGAACTAATATTGCCATCTGTTCGTCTTTATCTGCAAGCCCCCTGTTCAATCTGTATGTCAACGCATCTTCATTCATAGTACTTGCATACACAATACGTACAGCCTGTGCAAACGCAGTATAGCGCTCTTCAGGCGTGCCTTGATTAACACAAAATACGCTTTCATATTTTCCGGCGAATGCATTGCCAAAGTTATCCTC
>JAEZIU010000209.1 GCA_023436485.1 Bacillota bacterium
TTTAAATTTAACATAAGTGGTGCTACTAGACGGATTGGACATTAAACTTCCCTCCAAATAATTTTGGGTTTAGTAATTATTTACAAAAATATTGTATATTGCCCAATAAAATTTGTATATCCTAAAAAAATAGTCAAAAACACTGTAAATTTTATAGGTGGAATTATTACAGTGTTTTTTATGTGATTTTTTACGTTTTAAATATAAACATGAGACTGTATAATTGAGGATAAGTAGAATAGAATAGCCGGATAAACTTTTCAGGAGGTCTTTATACTATGAAATTTCTTAATGGATATTGGATGAGCAAGGAAGGATATTCCCTGCATTACCCGTCCAAGGCATACCGTATTGAGAACTGCGGGAATAGATTACGCATTTTTGCACCATGTAACCAAATTAATCACAGAGGAGATACTTTAGGCGGCCCTGCACTGACTATTGAGTTGAGTTCTCCGGCGGCTGATATAATTAACGTTAAAGTATACCACTATAAAGGAGTAAAAAAAGAGGGACCTTTTTTTGAACTTAAAGCTCCGGGAATATCTCCGATAATCGTTGAAGATGACGATGCAGTGTGGTTTGAAAGCGGATGTCTCAAAGCTCGTATTGATAAAAAAAGCTTTAGTATAGAATATTATCGCAGTGGTGAACGTCTGACCGGGAGTGGTTGGAGACACCTTGCATACATAAAGCACGAAAACGGTCAAACCTATATGAGGGAACAGCTTGACCTGGATGTGGGAGAATGTGTATACGGTTTGGGTGAAAGGTTTACACCATTTGTTAAAAACGGACAGACAGTTGATATTTGGAATCAGGACGGAGGTACTTGTACCGAGCAGTCTTACAAAAATATCCCATTCTACATAACAAATCGAGGGTATGGAGTTTTTGTAAACGATCCCGGTCTTGTGTCATTTGAGATATGTAGTGAAGTGGTGTCACGTTCTCAGTTTTCTGTAGAGGGAGAATCCTTGGACTATTTTATAATAGGAGGCTCTGATTGCAAAGAAGTAATTGCAAACTATACAGCACTTACAGGACGACCTTCTATGCCCCCGGCATGGTCATTCGGACTATGGCTTTCCACTTCCTTTACAACTAACTATGATGAAGAAACAGTCACAAGTTTTATTAATGGAATGAGTCAGCGGAAAATTCCATTATCAGTATTCCACTTTGATTGCTTTTGGATGAAAGAGTTCAACTGGTGTGATTTTGTTTGGGACAAAGATGTTTTTCCTGACCCTAAGAATATGTTATCGAATCTAAAGGAAAAGGGCTTACATATCTGTGTCTGGATTAACTCATATGTCTCACAGGAGTCTGCTCTGTTTGATGAAGGAATGGAAAAGGGTTATTTCATACACAAAAAAGACGGAAGTGTTTGGCAATGGGATATGTGGCAGCCGGGAATGGCTGTAGTTGATTTTACAAACCCTGAGGCCTGTAAGTGGTTTTCTCAAAAGCTTCTTAATCTTGTGGATATGGGGGTAGATTGCTTTAAAACTGATTTTGGAGAACGTATTCCCACAAGTGATGTTGTATATTACGACGGTTCAGACCCAAAGAAGATGCATAACTTTTATACTTACCTTTATAACAGGACAGTTTTTGATACTTTGAAATCAGCTGGGAAAGAGGCGGTAGTATTCGCTCGGTCGGCTACAGTCGGAAGCCAGAAGTTCCCCGTTCACTGGGGCGGAGATTGTACTGCTGACTTTTCCTCCATGGCTGAAAGTTTGCGAGGGGGACTGTCACTGGGATTGTGCGGATTTGGTTTCTGGAGTCATGATATCGGAGGTTTCGAACAAACTGCCACAGCTGATGTTTATAAGAGGTGGCTGGCCTTTGGTATGCTGTCATCTCATTCTCGTCTACATGGAAGTACCAGCTATCGTGTACCGTGGCTATATGACGAAGAGGCAGTGGATGTATTACGCTTTTTTGCGAACCTCAAATGCCGTCTCATGCCGTATATATATAAAACTGCAGTTCAGGCCTCACAACAAGGGTTGCCATCAGTCCGTGCAATGTTTCTTGAGTTTCAGGATGACCCTGCGTGTACAACCCTTGACCGTCAATATATGTTGGGTGATTCCCTTATGGTAGCGCCTGTATTTACGGTTTCCGGACTAGTGGACTATTATTTACCTAAGGGAGAGTGGTATAACCTTCTGACAGGTGAGATTGTGACAGGAGGTAGTTACCGCAGAGAAAAGCACAATTACATGAGTCTGCCCTTGTATGTCCGTCCAGGGAGCCTTCTGGCTATGGGTTTCAGCGAAGAAGAGACGGTCTATGATTATGAACAAGATGTTTGCTTGCTGATGACACCTCTTTGTGATAGTGATTATGCAAATACTTCTGTATACCGGAAGGATGGAACAGAAGCACTTAATGTGACGGCGACCCGTAAAGGGAGTGAAATCACTGTAATAGCAAAGGGAGAAGGAAAGCCGTGGTCTTTAAAACTGTGTGGTATAAAAGTACACGGGTGTACAGGAGGAACCGTTGTAAGTAAACAGGACGGAGATATATTTATACCAAATGCTTTTAGTGGCATATATGCCTTTGAAATTCAGCAATAACTATATTAAATAAATTACAATTTTGGAGTGAATACAATGCAATTTAATCAAATAGATGAAAAAATAGAGAAACTACTGTCCAAGATGACTTTAGAGGAAAAGGCGGGCATGTGTCACGGCAATGGGTTATTTCGTACAGGCGGAGTACCGAGGTTGGGGATTCCTCCTCTTGTGTTTTCCGACGGGCCTATGGGTATACGCAATGAGTTTGCTGATAGTGAGTGGGAAACGGTAGGAGGCAATTGGGATTATGTTTCATACCTGCCTGCATGCACGGCACTTGCAGCAACCTTTAACAGAACCCTTGTGGAGAGGGCAGGAGAAGTACTGGGATGTGAGGCAAGGGGTAGAGGTAAGGATGTTATCCTTGCACCGGGTGTAAATATTATACGTACACCTTTGTGTGGTAGAAATTATGAATACTTCAGTGAAGACCCAATGCTTACAGCAGAACTTGCATCTGCCTTTATAAAAGGTGTACAGTGCTTTGACGTGGCAGCCTGCGTCAAGCATTTTGCTGCAAATAACCAAGAGATAGAGCGTCTTGCCGTAAGTGCAGAGGTGGATGAACGTACACTTAGGGAGCTGTACTTTCCTGCATTTGAAGCAGCAGTAAGGGCTGGAGTTCTTACCGTTATGACTGCGTATAACAGGCTCAATGGTACATTTTGCAGTCACAGCTCTGAGTTGATTACAGAAATTCTTCGTGAGGAATGGGGCTTTGAAGGTATTGTGGTTTCGGATTGGGGAGCAGTACACGATACAGTGGCACCTGCAGAAGCTGGTCTTGACATTGAAATGAATGTAACCAATAATTTCGATGAATACTTCTTTGCGAAACCGCTTATAACCGCAATCCAAAAAGGGAACATCCCTGAAAGTGTTCTTGATGAAAAGATTCGAAGAATACTAAATTTGATGTTCCGATTGAAAATTTTCTCTGAAGACCGAAAACGCGGTGGTTTCAATCTGCCTCAGCACCAACAAACAGCACTTGAAGCAGCTAAAGAGAGCTTTGTTTTATTAAAAAATGACAGAGAAGTACTGCCTCTTAATGCAAACAAAATTAAAACCGTAGCCGTTATCGGAAATAATGCAGATAAAAAACATTCTACCGGTGGCGATAGTGCAACAGTCAAGGCACTATATGAGGTTACACCACTATCCGGCATAGTTATGAGATTGGCAGGGGGAGCAAAGGTATGCTATTATCCGGGTTGCCCTGACGAGACATATTCCAAGCATGAATTTCACATACCGTCAAACGCTGATGAGAAAACATGTGCAGAAATTGAGAAGAAGGCCAAAGCTGCACAAGATGAATACAAAAATGTTGAAATAAGGCTTGCGGAAGAGGCAATTCAAGCAGCTAGTACTTCCGATGCTGTTATTTTTATTGGGGGCACCTGTCATGAACAAGAATCCGAAGGCCGTGACCGTCCGGATATGATTTTACCTTATGGTCAGGATAAACTTTTGGAAAGCGTTCTTGCAGCAAATCCCAACACGGTAGTAGTCATCTTAAGCGGTTCCCCGGTTGATATGAGCAAATGGATAAACAGTGCGCCTACAGTTATTCAAGGATTTTTTGCTGGTATGCACGGTGGAACGGCGTTGGCGGAAGTTTTATTCGGAGATTATAATCCAAGCGGACATCTCCCTTTCACAATTCCTGTGAAAGAGGAGGACACAGGAGTTAAGGCGTTAGGTGAATATCCCGGTAACGAAACAGTTTGCTATAGGGAAGGACTTTTTGTTGGGTACCGTTATCACGACGCATACAATATACCTCTGCTTTTTCCATTTGGACATGGGTTGTCCTATACTACTTTTTCATTGGAGAAGGCTGCATTAAGGCAGATTTCCGGCCCTTGCAAGGAGTATGAAATAGATGTTGATATAACCAATATCGGGGCTAAAGCTGGTGCTCAGACAGTCCAGTTATATGTGGAGCCACCAAAAAAAGCAGGCTCTCCTATACGTACTTTGCAAGGCTTTGAAAAGGTAAACCTGAATCCCGGTGAAACAGAATCCATTACATTTAAACTTGATGAACGAACTTTCTCGGAATTCCGCATTAATACAGGATGGGTTCTTGTTCCTGGAAACCATAGCATATACATTGGAACTTCATCACGTGATCTTCCCATAGCTTTGACTGTTACTGTCTGATATGTATAGAAATAGGTTTGTATGTGGTTTACAATATTGTTATAATAAACCTATAATATAATAATGTCAGTTTCGGCGAGGGTGGAATAAATATAGTGTTCATCAAGCGTTTGAAAGAAGGTTGGAACAATATTCGGATACGCAAAAAAATGATCGGTATCTATATAATCTCCGTGCTGTTGCCGGTATTTTTCGTGAGCTTGTATATGACCTACAGTATGTCAAATCTTGTTTACTCACGTATGGTTAACGAGGCTAAAACAGATACCGTTAGAGTGCGGGACCGCGTCAACGAGCTGCTATATCTTATGACTAACATATCTGACAAAATTTATTTTGATAAGCAGCTCAAAAAACTTATTTCAACTAAGTACGGCAGTTTTTTAGAATCTATAGATGCCTGGAAAAATTACCCTGCACTTAAGGAATATACACAGTACTACAGCCAAATAGAAGCTATTACCCTGTATGTAGATAATAGTACCATATGTGAGAATGGTTTTTTTGTTAAAACCACAGATGCTGTAAGAAAAGAAGAATGGTACAAGGCTGCTGTCAGGAGTGGTGGTAACATGTTATGGAAGTGCTTTTATAACGGTGATAACAATTCCTATTATCTTGCCTTGGTACGTCGAATTCCTATAGATAATAAAGGGAATTATGCTGTTATGGTAATGCGGGTCAGCTACAGTTACCTGACCTCTGTTATTCAGAACGAAAGAACCACCATGCTTATGACTGTTGATAATGACCGTATTGTGCTGGCAGACGATCGTAAAAAACTGGGTACAAAGATCCATATAAAAGGTTTGTCTGCTGTTTCGGGTGACAAAGAGCAGATTCTAAAGGATATATCCTATGAAAACCGAAAAGTATTTATTGTATGTAATTCCTTTCTTCCTCAGAAAACCCGTAGTACGATACAGATTATTAACATTACACCTACCAGTGACATTAAACGTCAGGTGTTTGCCACATATATAACAGGAGTTGCAATCGCACTCATCAGTCTTGTAATACCTGTACTGCTTATGGTGTTATTTACCGGCAGCTTTTCAGAGAGGATTTTATTTATAAGGACTCAGATTCACAGGGCGGCCTCCGGGGATCTGGATATTGCCCCCGGTATCAGCGGCAGCGATGAAATTGCCGAGCTGTACACTGATCTTATTAAGATGATAGGCGATATGAAAAAGCTATTGCAGGAAAATTATGAACACAAGCTTCAGCAGCAAAAACTTCTGACAAAACAGAATGAGGCACAGTTCAAAATGCTGGCAAGTCAGATTAATCCGCATTTTTTGTTTAATACACTTGAAAGTATACGGATGAAGGCCTTTGTCTGCGGACAGCGTGAAATTGCTACTGTAATAAAGCTTTTGGGGAAATCAATGCGTAACCTGCTGGAACAAGATGACAATCCTCAACCGTTGAAAAGTGAGCTGGATTTTGTTCATAATTATCTGGAAATTCAGAAGTTCCGTTTTGGTGACCGGGTGGATTATACCATTGACGTTCAGGACGGTATTGATGAAAAAATTCTCAAGGTACTACCCCTATTAATACAGCCTATTGTTGAAAATGCTTTCGTACACGGACTTGAGCAAAAGGAGGGAAACGGAAAAATTAACATTATTGTTAACAGGCAGGATGAAAATGTGCTGGTGACTGTAAAGGATAATGGTCTTGGAATGGAACCTGAAAAGCTGGAGGAGGTTCACCGTAAGATTAAGGAAGCAGGCGGAAAGACGGGTAAAAGCATCGGTCTTTCAAATGTAAATCAGCGTATAAAGCTCTATTACGGCGAATCCTATGGCATCAAGGTAAACAGCAATCCTGGAACAGGAACAATTGTGTTGATTTTATTACCGGAACAGCCTTAAAAATATCTTAGGAAAGGAATGGTAAAGCAAATGCTCAAGGTTTTAATCATTGACGATGAGCCGGCAGTAAGGGCTGGACTAAAGGCTATCATTGATTGGGACAGTCTTGGTTATGAGATTATTGGCGAAGCAGCGGACGGGCATGAGGGCCTTCGAATGCTGTTGGAGCTTAACCCAGATCTATGCATTACCGATATCAAGATGCCCGGGCTGTATGGCACAGAAATGCTTGAGAAAGCAAGGGAGGGAGGCTTTGGCGGAAAAGTTATTATTTTGACGGGTTATTCCGATTTTGAATATGCACGCAGTGCTATTCGGGCAGGTGTTTCCTCCTTTCAGCTAAAACCTATAGAGGAAGACGATCTTCAGGAAGCCATTGTTAAGGTACGTAAAACAATAATAGCTGAAAAGGAAAAGCTTGAAAGTATTAAATCCAGCATGAATCTTATTTATGAGAAGCAGCTTACAGACCTTATATGCGGTAAACTTACTGCTGACGTGGTAAACCTTGATGAGCTGATACTATGTGATAGCGTTTACCGTGTTGCTGTTATAAAAGCAGGTCAATCTGACATAGAAATCCCATCTCTTTTTGTTAATGAAAAAGAGATGCGGTGTATCTGTATAGACGATTTATGGATTGTGCTGTTGCAGGGAGGCGGTATTACACGATTCTGTGTGTTTATGAAGGATTTTTTGCGCAAGGTACCTGATATATTTGTTTCTATGGGACGGCTATGCAATACTGCCAATGAACTTCATCTTTCATATACTGATGCAAAAAATATACAACAGCACAGCTTCTATTACCAGCAATCCGGGAACCTGGTTCGATGGGAGGACGTAGAGGGGGATTTTTCTGACGGAATTAACCTTGATTATATTGATATTAGTGAATATATTGAGGCTTTTTACGATTATATTGAAATAGGGCAGGAGGAATTACTGCAAAATAAAATGCGGAGCTTTGAGTTGGAATACCGCAGTCTCAATTTGCACCCTGACAGATTTGCAGGAGTACTTTCAAATATTTTTATCCGTGTTCGTGATATGCTGTCTCAAAACTATCATAATCTGATAATATCCGATGACGGACGAATAATTCACGACATATATAAAATGCAGAGCTTGCAAGAGGTTACCGATTATATATTGGCAGAATTCTTGTTCTTTATGAAACAGATAGGGAATAACTCAAGAGACAATATTGTAAAAAGGCTTTGTATGTATATTGAAGCCAATTATTCCAAAGATTTGAAGTTGGAATACCTTGCTAAGATTTTTTGCTATAACAGTTCATATCTTGGAAGAATTTTCAGAAGCGGAACAGGAGAGAGCTTTAATTGCTATCTTGATCATGTTCGAATTCGTAAGGCAAAAGAAATGCTTGCAGAAGGTAAATACAAGGTATACGAAATTTCTAATATGGTAGGGTACAAAAGTATAGACTATTTTTACAGGAAGTTTAAATATTATGTTGGGCGGAAACCCAGAGACTACTGGGGAGAAATGCCGAATGCGATTACATGCATTGAAAAGGAGAGTTTAAGGGATGGATAAATATATGCCTATTGGTACTAAATTCCCGCATATTCTCCATGGAGGAGATTACAACCCTGAGCAGTGGTTGGCGACACCAATGGTCCTGGACGAAGATTTTAGACTTATGAAGCTTGCCCATTGCAATGTTATGACTGTAGGAATCTTCTCGTGGATGGCTTTGGAACCGGAAGAGGGGAAGTATAATTTTGATTGGCTGGACAATATTTTGGACAGACTTGCTCAAAGCAGAATGACAGCTATTCTGGCTACTCCCAGTGGTGCAAAACCCCCGTGGATGTCACAGAAATACCCTGAAATATTGCGAACTCAGGCTGACAGGTTAAAGGATTTGCATGGGGGACGTCATAACCATTGTTTTACATCCCCAATCTATCGTGAAAAGGTGAGCCAAATCAATCGTATGCTGGCAGAACGGTATGGAAAGCACCCCGCACTGATTTTGTGGCATATCTCAAATGAATACAGCGGGGAATGTCATTGTACGTTATGTCAGGAAGCCTTCCGCAATTTTCTTCGAAAGAAGTATGATAATGACCTTGAAAAGCTTAATCATGAGTGGTGGACGGGCTTTTGGGCACATCGATTTACACATTGGTCACAAATTGAGTCGCCATCTCCACGGGGTGAACATGAGACTCATGGACTTATACTGGACTGGAAGAGATTTGTTTCTCACCAGACAATAGATTTTTTCAAAAACGAGATTAAACCCTTACGGGAATTGACGCCGGATATTCCTGTTACTACAAATCTTATGGGAACCTTTCGCGGTATAGAATACAGGGAACTTGCAAAAGAGTTGGATATAGTTTCCTGGGACAATTATCCTACATGGCATACAACAGAGCAACCGGATTGGAAAATCGGTGTAAGAACCTCCTTTGTCCATGATCTCAACAGGTCTCTAAAGCAGGGTAAACCATTTATGATGATGGAAAGTACCCCAAGTACCGTCAACTGGCAGAAGGTGAACAAGCTAAAACGACCCGGTATGCATATGTTATCGTCATTACAGGCAGTAGCTCACGGAAGTGACACAGTTCAGTACTTTCAGTGGCGAAAATCACGGGGAAGTTTTGAAAAATTTCATGGTGCAGTGGTGGATCATGCAGGCCATGAGAATACCCGTGTTTTCAGGGATGTTGCACAGGTGGGGCAAGTACTTGAAATGCTGGACGAGGTTGTAGGAACTACGGTTCATCCGCAAGTAGCTATAGTATACGATTGGGAAAATCGTTGGGCCCTGGAGGAGGCACAGGCTCTTGCACGTGACAGGATAAAGTACGAGGAAACCTGTGTTGACCACTATACGCCTTTCTGGAAACAAGGCATACCCGTGGATATAATAGGTGCCAGAGAAGATTTTTCACAGTACAGGCTTGTTATTGCACCTATGCTCTATATGACTCATCCCGGTGTGGGAGAGAGAATCGAGGCATTTGTCAGGGAGGGAGGAATCTTTATCACCACCTATTGGAGCGGAATTGTAAACGAAAATGACCTATGTCATTTGGGCGGATTTCCGGGTCCCCTTCGTGCAGTCACAGGTATTTGGAGCGAGGAAATAGATACTCTGCACCCGGAGGAAAACAACAGTATCGTAATGAGAGAAAATCCTTTGAGTCTTTCCGGCACTTATAGAGTGAAGGACTTCTGTGATTTGATTCACGCAGAATCCGCTCAAGTTCTGGCTGTGTATGGCGACGATTTTTATCAAGGGCGGCCGGCACTTACGGTTAACCGTTTTGGAAAGGGAAATGCCTACTACATGGCAGCCCGTACAGGAGCAGATTTTCTTGATAACTTTTACAATGCTATTGTTGAAAAATTATCAATTTCACGTACACTGGACGTGGAACTGACCTGCGGCGTGACAGCACAGCTTCGTACAGACGGACAAAACCGCTACATATTTATAATGAATTTCAATGCAAAAAAAGAAGAGATATGTCTTGCCGGGATTTACACAGATATGTTTACCGGGGAAGAGAGGCAAGGAGTGCTGGAACTCAATCCATTTGACGTAAAAGTGTTGAGAGTTAAAGCATAATAAAAAGGGGCTGTTAAAAACATAAAACTCTATGTTTTTTAACAGCCCTTTCTGTATATTTGCTTTTTAAGCTGAAAACTACTTTATATTCGGCAAATTCTGCAAACTTTTATTTGCAGATTCAGGAGCAAATTCTATATCATCAATAAGTCCGTTATAATAATTTTCATATGCAGCAAAATCAAAGTACCCGTGTCCGCTGAGACAGAACAGAATTACTTTTTCCTCACCGGATTCTTTTGCAAGGATAGCTTCATCCATTGCAGCCCTTATAGCATGTGCCGATTCGGGAGCAGGAACTATTCCCTCAGCCCGTGCAAAGGCAACCGCCGCTTCAAAAACAGCTTTCTGGCCATATGCTTTTGCTTCGATGATTCCGTCATGGTACAACTGGCTTACAATTGCTGAATCTCCGTGGTATCTCAAGCCGCCTGCATGTATACCGGATGGAATAAAGTCATGTCCTAAAGTATACATTTTAGTTATTGGAGCAGCTTTTGCAGTATCTCCGTAGTCATATGCAAACACACCCTTTGTCAAAGTGGGACATGCTGAAGGTTCAACTGCAACTGCTCTTAATTTACGTCCATTAAGTTTATCCTGTAAGAACGGGAAGGACATACCGGCAAAATTGCTTCCGCCTCCGCAGCAAGCAAAAATAACATCAGGATATTCATCCAAATACTCCATTTGTTTTTTTGCTTCAATACCTATAATTGATTGATGCAGGCATACGTGGTTTAGAACACTTCCCAGTGCATAGTTGGTATCAGCATGAGTTGCTGCATCCTCAACTGCTTCACTTATTGCAATACCAAGACTGCCTGAACAATCAGGGTCTCTTTCCAAAATACTTCTTCCGCTGTTGGTTAGTGTGCTGGGACTTGCTACAACATTTGCACCAAAGGTTTTCATGAATGAACGCCTGTATGGCTTTTGCTGGTAGCTCACATTTACCATATAAACCGAACATTCCAACCCAAACTGGCTTGTTGCAAGGCTTAAGGCACTACCCCATTGGCCTGCACCTGTTTCGGTTGCAAGTCTTTTTATCCCTGCCAGTTTATTGTAATATACCTGTGGGATTGCGGTATTAAGCTTGTGGCTTCCCGTAGCATTTGTTCCTTCATATTTGTAATAAATTCTGGCAGGAGTACCCAACAGTTTTTCAAGAGCTTTTGCCCTGTAAAGAGGACTTGGCCTGAACTGGCAATACATTTGACGAACCTCGTCAGGGATATCTATGTAACGTTCAGAAGACATTTCCTGTTTGATTACTTCATCCGGAAAAATAGCCTTCATATCATCAGGCTTAATAATATCAAGTGTTGCGGGATTGTGGTAGGGTTCGGGCTTATTTGGCATATCTGCCACAATGTTATACCATTGCTTAGGGATATCCTTTTCGGACAGAATTACCTTGCTGATCTCATCTCTTCTCATCTTAACCTCCATATCCTTTACGTTTAAAGGATTTCTTAACTAGTCTATATAATATTTTACTTGATTTGCAAAGTAAGTCAATAAAATTATTTTGATACCGGAGGATTAAAAATCTTTCTGAAGAATATAAATTTATTATAGTAAAAGGTAGGACAAGGGAGGCTTGCAATGTTTAGATATTTTTTTACTTACATAGACAATATACCGAGGAGATTTCACAACTCTCTGTTTTCTTCACAGCATCTTCTTGCTGTGGGCATGTTAGTATGCATGTGGTGTATTATGACTATATTGTTCAAGGATAAGAGTGAAGAAAAAAAGTGGAGGATGCTTATACTAACCAGCTTGCTGCTGCCCCTGACAGAAGGCGCACAGGTGTTATGGTACAACGCTGTAGGGCAGTTTTCCTGGGGGTATACAATGCCCTTTCACTTGTGCAGCCTTATGTGTATTATACTTCCGATAATGACTATTACCAGAAGCAGATTACTGATGGAATATTCATATGCTATGGGGCTGGCACCGGCCTTTATGACACTTTTAACACCGGATGTTTACTTTTATCCGTCCTTTTCATTTATATATATACAAACCATGCTGGTTCACGGAATCATTTGTTTTATTCCGCTTTTCATGGTCTTTGGCATGGGTTTCAGACCGGATATAAGAAGCCTTCCAAAGACTATTGCTATGCTGGTGATTTTTGCTTTAATGGTTACTCCTGTTAATATAGCTACTAAAGGGAATTACTTTTTTTTAAGGTCTCCGGCACCGGGTTCACCCATGGAAGTTTTTGCAAAGTATGTTGGAAGTCCTTGGTATATAATACCAACATTTCTTCTGGGATGCCTGCTTTGGATTGTTTTATATACGCCTTTTGTCTTTATTAAAAGGCACAAAAAGTATGCACAGAAGCATAGTGACAAGGACAAAATAACAATATCATTTTAACCTGTCAAGAGGTTTCAGAGCAGGACCTTCAATCACTGTCCCATCATAACTGTATCTGGAAGCATGACAGGGGCAATCCCAGGTTTTCTCAGCTGAATTCCAATGTACTTCACAGCCCAGATGCTTACACGTTGTGTCAACAATAAAAACATTACCGTCATTATCCATGTAAGCTCCGGCTTTTTTACCGTCGAATTTTACTGCCTTACCTTCACCCGGCTGTATTGTAAACTCTTCCGAAGGCGATTCCAGCTTTCCTGAAACAAGGTTGTCAACAACATCTGCATTTTCTTTTATAAAGTTCTTGGCAGAGCTGACAGGAGTGAACCTTGATGGTTTGAATATATTTTCAGTTTCGCTTTTTCCGTTGGCAATAATATCACGTATTATCATTGCCGATACATGACTGGTTGTCATACCCCATTTCTGGAACCCTGTGGCTACAAATATATTCATTTTATTACCTGTTATATGCCCTATAAAAGGTACTTCGTTCATTACTGTATAATCCTGAGCTGACCATCGGTAAGGTACATCTGTAGCCTGAAAGACAGTTTCCGCAAAGTTTATCAAATTTGTATAATGTTCTTTCTCATTTTTGTCTTCACCGGTTTTGTGGTGTTCCCCACCTAGAATAAGAAGCTGACTACCGTCTTCTCCGGGTTGAGTTCTAATAGACCTTGTAGGTTCTTCGTAGGAGATATACATTCCATAGGGAACATTCACAGGTGATTTTACCGCAAGTGAATAGGAGCGTTCAGCGTACATTCTGGCAGAATAGAATCCCCAGCCATCGTAAAAAGGGAAATGACTGGCTACTATTACCTTATCTGATTTTATACTGAATCCGCTTCGGGTAGATGTTGTACATTCACGGTCCTCATGTATGTCGAGGGCCACCGTGTTCTCAAAAATGTGTCCGCCGTTTTTTACAAATATATCTGCTAGTGACAAAAGATACTTTCGTGGATGAAACTGTGCCTGATTATCAAAGCAAACTGCTCCCTGAACTGCAAAGGGGAGTGGCAGAGAAGCTTCATACCTCGCAGGTAGACCAAGAGATTTCGCTGCATTGACCTCCTCTTCGATAACATTTATATATTGTTCTTCCTTTGTGTATACAAAGTTTGGTTGACGGCTGAAATCACACTGTATATTGTTTTCTTTTATTATGTCTTCAATCATTGATATGGCTTTTTCGTTAATTTCTCCGTATTTGCCCGCACCTTCTTCTCCCAATTGTTTTATCAGTTTGGCATACTTCACGCTATGGAGAGAGCTGATTTTGGCAGTAGTGTGGCCTGAAGTAGAATGGGCAATTCTGTTGGCATCTATTATAACAACATCCAAGCCTTCCTTTTGAAGTAAATATGCTGTGGATATTCCTGTTATACCGCCTCCCACAACCAATATATCTGCTTTAATATTTTCATTCAGTTCCGGGTAACCTGTTTCAGGTGTTGATCCGATCCAATAAGATTCTACCGGCCTTGAGAATGCTTTCTCTATTAGATTCTGTGGCATATTTTTTCTCCTTAATTCAAGTGAGTTTCTATTAATTTATATTGTTAGAATATCCAGATTTTTTAAAGAAATTCATATGGAGCTGTTCTATTCTGTTTAACTTAACCTTGATAGGTCAATATTTTATAAGGCTTGACTTTTTAAAGAAAGGGGAATTTATGGCTTATTCAGACCTCCATGAATTTATAGCTAAACTTGAAGAAAAACAACTTATTAAAAGAATAAAATCGGAAACGGAGTCAGAGCTTGAAATTACCGAAATAACCGACAGAGTGGTGAAAAGCGGGGGGCCGGCTCTTCTTTTTGAAAAGGTAAAGAATTCAAAATTCCCATTGCTTATAAATACTTTTGGAAGCTACGAAAGGCTGAACCTTGCATTGGGTGTTAAAAATATCGAGGAAGCTGCGGGGAAAATAGGTGATTTTATTGATACGGCAAATTATGCGGGGTTTATTAAAACCATAAAAGCAGTTCCGTCTTTGCTCCAGCTGACAGCTGTTTTTCCAATAAAACTTCCCACAAAAGGAAAGTGCCAGCAGGTAATTGATTACAGTCCCGATTTGGGAAACCTTCCAATACTTAAATGCTGGCCCGATGACGGAGGCAGATTTATTACTTTGCCTGTGGTTATAACAAAAGACCCTGAAACAGGTATACAAAATATGGGTATGTACCGTATGCAGGTTTATGATGGACAAACTACGGGAATGCACTGGCATCTTCACAAGGATGGTAGAAATATATATGACAAGTACCGCAGTACCGGCGGAAAAATGCCTGTATCTGTAGCAATAGGCTGTGATCCTGTGGTGATTTATTCTGCAACT
>JAEZIU010000270.1 GCA_023436485.1 Bacillota bacterium
CACGAATTGTTCCGCTGAACATAAATATATCCTGGGAAATGTAGGCAAGCTTTTCTCTTAGAGAATCAAAGTATATATCCTTTAAATTGTAGTCTTTTATTGTTATTTCGCCTTTTTCCCATGTATACAGGTTCAATAACAGCTTTACCAGTGTCGTTTTACCAGATCCGCTTTCCCCTACCAAAGCGATTTTTTCACCTTGCTTTATTGAAAAATCAATATTTTTTAATACCAAAGAACGTGTTCCATATCTGAAATCAACATTTTTAAAGGAAATATCCCCCTTTAAATCAACGGGTTTTATTTTCTCGCCTTCATTTTGGCTCTTTTCCAATTCCAGGTCGAAAATTTCTCCCAGCCTGTCAGAAGCTACTATTGCGGTTTGTAACATTGGCTGTAGATTGATGAGGTTTTTTATGGGATCAAGAAAATATCCCAGCAGTGCATTAAATGTTAAAAGTTGACCGACGGACATACTGCCCTGTATTACATTCCATGCACCTGCCCACAATATGACTATTCCTCCCGCTAATGCAGTAAAGGATGTAATTGATGTACGTATATTATTAATTATTCCGCCTTTGAATATAGAACGGAGCAGCTTTACAAACCGTGTTTCGGTTTTAAGGGATGCTTCATCCTCGGCATTAAAGGCCTTTACCGTTTCAATTCCATTTAATGATTCAACAAGATAAGAAGTAAGCTGTGCATTCTCCTCCATTTGCTCCTGATTTATTTTCTTTATGGGCTTATTAAAGGCAAAAACAATAACTGCATATATTCCCCCTATAATGGCTGCTATTATAAAAAGTGTGGAGTTCTGCGTATAGAGTATGATTGCTCCCGCCAGTGCCATCAGCGTGTCAATCATAATTGTAAGAGTTGCACCTGAAATTGCATCCCTTACCTTTGATGCATCCATAAATCTTGAGACAATTTCTCCAACCTTCCTTGTCCCGAAGAAATTCATGGGAAGCCCAAGAACATGCTGATAGTAGCCCAGTATAAGAGGGATATCTATTTTTTGTGAGAGATATAGTATCATATGCGACCTGAAAGCTCCCAACAAGGTCTGAAAAAGGTAAAGCAGAATTATGCCTATGGAAATCACATGAAGGGTTTTTTCAAGGTTGTATTGCAGAATATCATCAAGTAAGAATTTAAAATAAAATGATCCCAGAATTCCTAATACCGTATATACTAAAGATGTTAAAAAAATGTTTATTAATAATTTCTTTTGGGGCAGAAGAAGACTGAAAAATCTTGAAAACAGACCTTTTGTTTCATTACCCTCGCTAAAAGAAACATTGGGAACCATCAAAACAAGTACACCTGTCCATATTTTGAAAAACTCCTCTGGTGTGTACTCTACAATACCCTTTCCCGGGTCAGCGACCAAAACCTGTTTTTTAGATATTTTATGTATTACAACATAGTGCAATAACGTTCCGTCAACCACAACATGAGCTATGCACGGTAGAGGAAACTCAGAAAAAAAGGCCTCCTGATTGCCCTTCACTCCTTTTGCTGTGAAACCCAGACTTTCAGCTGCCTTTATCAATCCATATGCATTTGTACCCTGTTTGTCGGTGCCAGCCGTTTCTCTTATCTTTGTTATTGATGTTTTAAATCCGTATTGCTTACTTATGGTTGCAAGACATGCTGCGCCACAATCAGTCATATCATGCTGCTTGACACAATAATAGCGTTTAAATGGGGTATTCATTTTTCGACTCTCCAATTTTACTATTTAATTACATAGTTTAACATATTTGATGAATATATAGAATAAAAACTTCAAATTTTGTAAAATCTCTATTGAAAGATGAAAGGCATTCAGCTTCTATTATTAGAAACCTGAACGCCTTTTCAAAGAATACAATATAAGTTGTAAATAGAAATGAATATCGGTAAAACCGATACTTCGGAAAAGCTTAATAAATTTAATACATCATATTTCAAGCAAGAAGGAAATCCTTTTGCTGTGAGCTCCTAATTAGTTTGTCATAGATATTCCAGCATAAAAAATTATGGATTTTGCTTGTTTCCTTTTCACTTTCTTTTGAAATACATACCGCATTAACCATAAGAAAAATAGGTTTGAAAACATATTCATTCGGTATGGTTACCCTTTTTGGTAACGGAACAAGTATTTCCATATCTATCAAAGGTACTCCATTTTGCATTTCTATTGAAAATGTTACCGTTGTTATTGATCCGGATTTTTTCAACCCATTATCTTTAAGAAATTTTTTTAGCTTTATAATTTCGGAAATGACCTCTTGACTTGTCATTTTTTTTCTTAAAGTAAGGACATTTCTCAATCGATAGTCCTTTTCTACTGCTGATAATGCCATTTATATTCTCCTTTGAGCTTAAATACTTCATTTACCAAGTCTATTTAAAGCTCCTATTATTACGTTAATTATTGCAGCGACAAGAAAAATACTAGAAAGTATAATACCTACAACTGCCATCCATCTTTTAGTTGATTTTATGCCAAGTATCCCCAATATTAGTCCTACAATTGAAACCGGAATCCCTATAATAG
>JAEZIU010000294.1 GCA_023436485.1 Bacillota bacterium
GTGTATGGCACTGACTCTGTTGCCGGTACCCACGCTGGCTGCCGCCGGTACCACAAAAACGATAAACTGTGGCACCTTTACTCTTGAAATCTCGAAGGTTTATGCCATGGGCAGTAAAGATAAATCCGCGGCGGACGGCTATTTTACGACATACTGTATTGTTGTACCCGCTACTTCAATAATAAAATGTACAAAAGAATCTCAAAAGCACAATTCATACCTCCTTTGGCCTTTTAACGACATTGTCTTTCCTAACGGTCCCATGTACCCGAATGTAGAAAAAGCCTGTGATTACGATGACGCCATATATGTGGGATTTACAAAGGGAACCAGTATCTCCGTATCAAGGAATAATGAGTATAGCTTTTCGGGTGGTTCAGGCGGCAGATATTACAATGTAAGAATTTTTGTTGTAGACGATGAAACATTGGTTCAGTTCGGCGGAGCCAAGCCGGCCCCAAAGCCGGCCCCGGCCACCGGCAATGTCACCGCCACGCCCAGCAAGACCAATTATGTAGTGAAAAGCATACAGAAAGACACAGTTAAGGAAGTGTCGAAACTCATAACACAGGCGTACAACATAAATCAAAACGACTACTTGCAGCTTAGCGAAATTGCAATACTGCTTAACAGAACCGTTGCACAGTTTGACGTTGGTATGGACGGTCAGTATGTTGTAATTAAACCGGGCAAGCCTTTCAGCGGTACTGTTACCGGGAGTAAGATGAAAAAAACAAAGGATGTCCGGGTGAGTAAGACAAAGTTCAAGATGGATGGCAAAGTCTTTTCATTTGCGGACGCCCGGCTTATAAACGGCAATATCAACTATATTCAACTGAGCGAGTTCGCGAAGAAGCTCTCAGGCACGGCATCACAGTTCAATGTATACCGGGATGCCGTGACAGGTAAGGTGGTGATTCAGCCTGGCGCTCCTTACGTGGGAATAAAATATGAGGCACCCGTAACCGTACTCGAACAAATCAATGGTAAAGGGGATGTTTTACCGGACGGCGACTATTATTTGCAAATATTCGGTAAGTATGTTTACCCAGTACCGGGAGGCCAGTACTGGCTGGAACTTCAGAATAAAAGACCTGATAAGCCCTTCAATATTAAGCTGATAAGTAACAGTAAAGACCGCGGGCCGAAGTATTCAATTGCTTATGACGGAACCTATATTATGTTGCCGGGGTCTACTAAAGGAGCACAGTTACAATCCTCAACCAGCAAGACTCCTCATTACTGGAGGATTAACATGTATTCCTCTTTCTGCACTATCAGAGATTACAGGAATCAAATGCTAATAGTCAACGCCAGCGGAAATGGGAAAGCCAACGGTACTAAAATCATTGGTTGGCCATCTACAGGTTCCGCGCCTGACAACGCCAAGATAGTTTTTCTCACCGAAGCTGTTTCAAACAACTTAAAGACAATGGTACGTATACTGTCATACCCCGCAAAAATCAAATACAAGGTTGGCGAGAAGTTTGACACCACAGGGCTGAAGGCAGTTATAACTCAAGGCGGTGTCGATAAAAACGCCAATGATAAAACCACCTTTTATACCTCGAATACGGTGGAACTGACACAAGGCCGCCCGTTCACCACCGCCGGAACGAAAGTGGTTGAAATAAGGTATAAAGGGGTGAAATTCGCGGAATACACCATCATCGTAACTAAAAATTAATGAGGAAGGAAGATTATATATGCTACCGACTTTCATTGCAATCATCATTATTGTTGCGGCTATTGTCCTATGGATAATCTCTACACAGCGAAAACTGGTAGTACTTGATGAGAATATCATCAATGCCATGAGTCAGATTGGAATGCAGTTGTCAAGTCGTTTCGATGCTCTTACAGCTCTTTTGGATTTGACTAAAGGCTATGCCAAGCACGATAGCGAAGCACTGATTGAAGCTATCAAAGCAAAAAGACGCTTAATCACACCCAAATCTACGCCGGATGATGTTCTACGCCAAGAAGGGATTATTTCCGAAGCTTTGTGCAGGATTGCTTTGGTAACGGAGCAATCCCCCGAATTAAAGGCAAACCAAACTTATATAAAAACCATGAACGCTGTGCAAACCTTTGAAAACATGGTGCGCACCAGCCGCATGATATACAACAACAGCGTAACTAAGCTGACCCGTGAAATCCGAATGTTCCCTGTCTCCATGATTGCCGGGATGTTGGGCTTCCGGCAAAGAGATTATCTGGAGGAGCAGTCGTTAGGCATTATGAAATCGGAAAAACTAATTTTTGTTAAGGAGAAAGAAACCCTATGAAGAAGAAAAATGAATTACTGCAAAGCGACAAGAGAAGATGCCCTGGGAGACGATTAATGGGCAAGCATAACCGGCATCATAAGCGGTAAAAGCGGTAATTTCTTTGATCCGCAGGGTACTACTACCCGCGCCGAGGTATCGGCAGTACTACACCACTTCGTGGAATTGGTGAGTTCCGGTGACACACTGTAGAACTCATATTTAAGGTATAGCACTATTCAAAAAAGTCAGTATGTTGCCCTAGGCAACATACTGACTTTTTGCTCGACCAAAAAAACATTATCTTGTGATTTGTTACCAATTTGATACTCTTTCGCTTATATTTCTTGTCACAATATATATGAAATGTTTTTTTGCAAAAAGGAGTTGATTAAATGAAAAAAGCTATTTCTTTGGCTTTGGTAATTATACTTATAACAATATCTGTTGCATGTAAATATCAAGGATTAGATAATAAAAAAAGTTTGAATAGCAAAGAGGTCTCAAAAAGCACTGCTACTGTATCTTTGTCGAGTTCATCTAACGTAAAATTCGAATACTTTTTTAGGGGTTTTGTAGCTCTGAAATCCGATAAAATTGATACGTATCCACAAGAACCAGTTGTAATAGAAACAAATGAGGATTGGCATGATTTTATGGATAAATATGTACCGGGGATACAATATTATATAAATGTGGATTATACAAAAGACTGTCTTGTATTCAGTCCGCTATTTCCACCACAAGCAATGTATTCAATTGCAGCAGACATTAAGACTTTTGTAGTAGATGATAAAAATTTTTTGATACCGGAATATATTAAAACCAATACTGGGATTTCAAATGGTATTTATGCACAGAATATTGATGATATTCTTCATGTTTATGTAAACATTGTAAAGGTAAATAAAAAAGGTGTCCCAAAGGGTATTAATAACATTTATCATAAATAAGATGAGACTTGAACATGTAATTTTATACTTTTAAACTTTTTAAATCTTCAGGTAAAAGCATCAACTCAAATTCTGACGGGTCTTTTTCTATGTATTCAACATCATTGACAATCCACTTACCGTCATCTTTAATGTATTTGATTTTAACAATTTGATTATTTTGTAACTTATGTTCGGTTAAAAGCTTGCGAGATTTTTAAAGCATCCTGCAATGTTTTTGCCGGAGCAGAAATAATTATATCTTTATACTTAGAGTTATTTACCTCAATATTAATCGACTTAAAGTTATCAGTTATCCAAATTGCCCCCAACGTTTCAAGTATAGGGTTTCCGTTAATAACAGTAGTATAAGTAAGTGAACCAATACCATTCATAATTTTAGGATCAAAAGTGATTGGAATTAACTCATACTTTTTTGTAAAGTCATATCCGTCAATAGTAATAACACCTTTATAAACTGGTTTGCTAAATATACCATTATATAACTTACCTTTGACTTTTATATTTAGGCCTTTTGTATACCCGTTATCTTTTGTAGAGTATTGAACTGCAGGGTACTCTAAGTTAATTGTTTTGGGTGCATAGGACCAAACAAATATAGCAACTGATATAGATAAAAGCAACAAAATAGTTATGTATATTTTCTTTTTCATACTTTTTAACCCCCTTTCCTATTTCTTTTAGTATATATGTGATAGAAACCCAGGTGATACAGCGATTTAAACCACACATTACCATTATATACTTTTAATGTCAACAGGTTCAAAGTAGTTCTTTTTATATTACCTGGTAATATTTTCTGATCACAAAATTATAGCAGTAATCAGTTAACATAATGTATAGGTCTGTCGATACTTACTTTGAAGCTTTTTATTCACACACAAAAATTATGCCCTATGGAGGAACGCCAATGTCAGTAGCAAAGAAACTCATCTTAAGTTATGTATTAGTATTAGTATTAATGGCAGCAATCGTTGGAACAAGCATTTATGCAACTCGCTCCTTGAAAATGCAGGCAGAAAACCTTATTACAGATGCTATTCCAATAGGTCATGCAGCGGATGGATTATTGACCGATTTAGTTAATGAGCAAACCGGAGTACGTGGGTATCTTATATCAGTGGATGAGAAGTATCTTGATTCATACAATTCCGGTAAAAGTGATATTAAAATAAAATTAAAAGAAATTGAGTCCAGACTAGACAAACACCCGATTATGGCACAGCTTATAGCAGAAGCTAAACCGAAGATTGACGCAATTGAAAAATATTTTGATTTACAGATCTCTCTTGTCAAACAAGGAAAACTTGAAGTGGCACGTGCAAGAATTGGGGATGGCAAACAGCTGTTTGACAGCTTTCTAGAATCTCATGAAAAAATCAAAAAGGATATAGACAAGTTAACAAATGATGCTTGGAACGATGTTATTGATGTGCAAAACAAGAGCAACATTCTTATTGCAGTAATTAGCATAATAGCAGTGCTTATTACCATAATAACATCGTACCTATTGGTCAGGAGCATATCAACACCTGTAAAGAAAGTTACAGACACACTTCACCGAATTTCCGATGGAGACTTGACCGGTGATGCTTTAAATATTAAAAGTAAGGATGAAATCGGTGTATTGGTAACTTCTTTAAATAAAATGGTTACAAATATGAGAGAAATATTATCAAAAGTAAGTGACGTATCCACACAAGTTGCTGCATCTTCGGAAGAATTAACCGCCAGTGCCGAGCAATGTACAAAAGCAAATGAGCAAATTGCCGAAGCTACCCAAAAAAGTGCTTCAGGGGCGGATGAGCAGTTAGGAAGCATTGAACATTCAACCAATACAATAAAGGAAATGTCCACAAACATACAACAAATTTCCGAAAATAGTAAAGAGATGTATACTTTGTCAGATAAAGCCTTTTTAGCCTCCGAGCATGGATTTATCACAGTAAATGACGTTGTGGCACAAATGAATGATATAACATCAACTGTTAGTGATTCTGAAACTGTAATCAGAAAGTTGGGAGAACATTCAAAAGAAATTGGAAACATTGTTGAAATTATTACAGGCATTACAGATCAGACAAATCTTCTTGCGCTTAATGCAGCAATCGAAGCAGCCCGTGCAGGTGAGCAAGGTAAGGGGTTTGCTGTTGTTGCAGATGAGATTCGCAAGCTTGCCGAGCAGTCTAAAGTATCCGCCACACAGATAGCTCAGTTTGTCAAGGAAATTCAAAGTGAAACGGAAAATGCTGTTATATCGATTAATAAAGGGAATGCGAAGGTTAAAGATGGTTTTGCAAAAACGCAGCATGTTGCTGAAACATTTCAAGCTATTAAAGCTGATGTAACAAATGTGAATAGTAAGGTTAAGGACGTAATGGCCTCCATAGAACTTGTTTCATCCCAAAGCCAAGAAATCGTCTCAATATCTGAAATAATTAAAAAAGCTGCAGAAGAAGGGGCAATATTAAGTCAGGACAATTCTGCTGCAAATGAGGAACAGGTTGCAACAATGGAAGAAATCACATCCTCCGCACAATCATTAGCAGAACTTGCTGATGAGTTGCAATCCTCAATAGCAATTTTTAGAATCTAACTTTTATACTTAACATTGAAGAGTCATCGGAGTAAATTTAATCCGGTGACTCTTTACTTATCTCTATACCTATCCATGACCTATTACAGCACTTTTTTCTTATTAAGATACTACATTCCCACTTTAGTAAGTAATAGCCTTTGTTGCAAATTTCTACATAATATTGTATAATTTTATTAAATTTGCATTTAGCATAATATGATACACCTGTGTTAAACGTAGAGGAGCATATGCCATGTTGAATAATATGAATTACTCAAAAGTTTACAGACCACGTGGAGATAATTTCCCAAGCAGGTATTGTTTTTATGATTGTATTTCTACATATGCAAGAAGTATAGGCCACGATTTTGAGTTATGCTTTCTCAGTTCCTGGGAGTTTAAATACATATATGATCCCAACAAGGATATTAGTAAGAATCTTCTATTGTCTACTGATTATTTGAAGGATTTAAAAAAACATCATGGGATTAAAATACAATTCTTTTATAAAGAAAAGGATAAACGTTCCTTATTAATAGATATGATTTCCCAAAATGCTTTCGTCATATTAAGGATTGATGCATATTACATCCCTTGGGACCTCTCATATAAAAAGGAGCATGGCCCACACTTTGTCATATCTCGTGGAATTGATCCTATTTCAAATGAATTAATGGTTACCGACCCTTATTATGATCAGGCATACATTTCTTTTGGCGTACTGGATGAAGCTGTTGAATGGATTGAAGGGATTTTAACTGCTGAATGCTGTGCTTCCCAAAATTTGTATTCGGCTGAAGCACTTATTGAAATACTAAATAAAAGATTTGAGCTTGTGGACGGTAAAAACTCGTTCAACATGATAGAGGATTTTGCTAATGATATTGATGACCTTATAAATCAGCAGTTTAGGCTTCATAATTCCTCTCTGATAGATATTAGAAGCGATAAGCTAAAATATATCCTCATCGATATATATGAAAAGCGTCAGGATTTTTGCGTATTACTGGATTTTTGCTTTAGAACCCTGAAGCTGGCCGAAAATACAGATGCAAAATATTTTAAAAACAAAATTTTGGATATAATAAATCGTTGGAATATCATTCAGCTTATGTATGTAAAAGCCGTTATTTCTAATAATCTGTCACTCACAGAAAGTATAAAGGATAAAATACTATATTTAGCTGATGCTGAACTTCAGTTGACAGAAGAACTAATTGATTGTTAAAGTTTCGTTTACTATAACAGAAATTTTTTCTATAATGCAAGATTTATTTTTTTGAGAAGCAAAATTCTAATTACTGACATTATTGCAAAAAAAGGACACCGTTTTAAAGTAAAATTTACAAAACGGTGTCCTTTTATATTTTTCATTAATCACACTTTAATATCAGATTGTTCCATCAATTCTTTTGGTAATATATCCACTGAAATGCCACTTCATATCATCGGAATAAAATTTGAAATAGTTGCCCTCTGTCAAACTGAGGCCATAAAGCTGACCTTTGATATTTGATGCAACCACTACCCCATTTTTCTTGATGTTAAAAGTCCCCTCGATAGAATCCGAAGAACAACTTTCAGTTGTAACCAGAGTAAATTGGTATGTTCCATCGTAAACCTGCAAATCAGCAGTTAAGGAATTAAAAATAGGTATAAGATTTGTCCACTTAATATCAACGGTTCCTTTTACACTGTCATACCATGTATCGGTATTTGCATCATGCAGGTAGAGCGGTTGTTCAGATAATATCTGATGATACCAATAAACAGGTAAAATAACTGAATCCCCGGAATTCTGGCTTTGGGAATCTGCATTAACGTCAATTGCAAACGCCATCGTGGAAAATGCCATCGTTAAAATTAACGTTGAAATGATAACTAATAACAAACGTTTTAATCTAAACATACTTTTCCTCCTTAAAAATTAATTTAACAATAGTATAACATTAACTTGTAAATTTGTTATGTTTTAGGAAATGTTGTATTCCAGATTATCCAAGATTTATAACCCTTAAAATTAAACTACATTACTTTTATTGCATGAATTAATTTCCTCCATTATAATTATAGGTGTACGTCTAAAAATGTCATATAATGTTATAAATTCAATTGTAGGAAAATAAAAATACAAAAGGCGCATATATAAATGAATACTTACACTGAAATTAACAGGTTAAAAAAATCAAAATTACCAAACAGTTTTTTAGCAATAGCACACTTTATTATTGCTGTCTTTTACATGATTCAACAGATTATAAATATAAGAAATAGTCTGCTTATTAATGATGATTTTTTAAATAAAGCCGTAATAGATGCGGTAGCATATATATCTCTGGGCATTTCTGTAATTTTTGTTTTAACCAATATTATTGCAGGAATTGGTATCCTAAAAATGAAAAGTTGGTCGTGGTGGTTGAGTGTATCATTCTTTTTCTTTTTATTAATACAAAAAGTTGTTACTTTCATATTTGGTTTATATACTAAAATTTTTGTATTAGGCATTGTAGAGGACACAATTTTTCTACGTGAATTTGACTTTATTTTAAACAGCTTATATATTTCGGCTATAGCAATTATAGTTCTTTTATATCTTAATGATAATCAAGTGTACACCAGCTTTAAAAAGGACATTTCATCAAAAAAAAGAAACTTTTTAATCTGTTTTGGATTAGCTTTTGCATTTATTTTTCTGAATACTATTTTAGGCCAGATAAGTAATTTTCTAGGATAAGGATGTTAGCCCCGGCAAATCCTTAAACATACAGAAGGCAGTAGTGTTTCGTTCATTGATGTGTGGAATATTTAAAATCATGTTACTATTTAAGTATCCCATTATATGAGAAACAATATAAAGTAAGGACAGAAACCCATGACAATCTATTTGTGCACTTAAACGTTTCGGTACTTCTTTTTCTAGTATTCCAACAATAGCTTTTAATATTTGCTTTAATTCATCGTATACAAATGCCCTTTCTTGCTTTTCTAAGTTAACTAGTTTAGATAAACTAATATTGTCCAGTCCGATAAAATTTGGGGTTAATATTTGTTTTCCCTTATTTATAAAGCCCTGTGCTATCAACGTGGCAAGAGTCTCCATTTCATTATCGTTATATTCCGATATTTTGTGCTCTCCCTCATAAAAAGGTTTTAATAAAGTTAGTTCAATATCATTCGGCCCAAATACATGTGAAGTATTCTTGGGAAGTATATGAAAGTTACAACTCCAATATCCCAGTTTGCTATCCGGATTACTATGATTATATACTCCAAAATCCCATTCCCTTGGTTTTCGTTCTCTTGCATTAGGCCACCCACGGATACCTGTTTTGAGTAAAGGAGGTTCATTCAAAATTTCAGATTGAATTTTGTTTAGGGCTAAAAACAATGACATTGGGATAAGTGTCCATAAAAGTTTTTCCCACTTAAGATTTGAACCGATAAATCCCACATTACGGATTTCCTTTTCATTTTTATTGAAACTATCATAAAGTTTGACTGCCAACGCTTGACACTTATCAGCAAGAACCCTATCAATCCTATCCTGTAATTCTTTCAAAATAATAATAAAGTTAGTTTGATACATGCCATCCCTATTCTGCGAAATTACATCTCCATCAACAAGAATTTTTAGTTCGTCCTCAAGGTACGGTCTTGAGATTCCTATATCAACACTCATTTCTTCAATTGTTATGGGCTTATTATATGCAGACATTACTATATTCTTAGGAATTTTACGCTCAAACATTTTAAAATACATAGTGCCCAATTCACCCCAAAAACCAAAGACAAAGTCTTTAGGATTATAACTCTTTTCTCCATATTCTCTTATCATATTAACACCGTCCTTTAATAATTTTCTTGCCTTAAACAAATGCTGTTTAACCATTCCTTTGGAAATGTTCAAAATATCCGAAATCTCTTCACAATTTTTCTCCTCAATGTAATACATGATAGTGACTCTTCTTTGAGTTTGTGATAAAAGAGAAACTTCTCTCCTCAATGCATTTATATCTTCTTTGAAAATTACTGTATCCTCAAGATTTTCGTTATCATCAAAAAGAATCATATTTAAGCCATCCAGGGATTCAACTGTTTGTTTGCTCTTTTTGTATACCCATCTTTTCCATGTATTTTTGGCTATAGACCATAACCATCCATGAAAAGCCTTTTCGTCTTTTAATGAAGAGGCTGAACGAAGTATCTCGAACACTATGTCTTGGGCCAAATCTTCAGCATCTACCCTATTCATGGTTCGCTTTAAGGCAAAAGCGAATATTTTATCAACATAATCCTGCAGAATTATGTTTACTATTTCTTTAGAGTAACCATTTTGTTGGTGCACCAATTTACCACCTCGACCTTTCATACATATAGTAACAAAAACTATGGAGTGGTTAATAGAAAATAAAATATATTTATTAGAATTTCTTTAAATTTTGGAAATTAAGAGTAATCAAATAAATCGATTACAGGACATTGTTGATATCGTACGGATAATAGCCGTATTGAAGTAAGGAAAGGTTGGCTTAATATTCTTGTCTAGCATATGCTCATACAATATTTATTCGCCTCTTCCATCTTTGGTACTTCCCCACGCCTTAAACAAAGCGTTCTCTGTAATGTATGATATTTGATAATATTAAAAACGAAAAAATCATACCCGAAGTAAGAGGTACTTTTCCACTTTGTAAACACCAAATAACATCTACCAACATAAAGAAAATAGTATAAATAATCATTAGCCTATAGCCCCATTTTTTAAGGAGCAATAATCCGGCTGCGGCAATTACATGTACTAACGAAAGCAGTATATTCATAACACTGTTCGAATAAATTGGCAATGGGTTTAATTCAAATCCCAGTTTTTTAAAATATCCGGGGAAAATAGTTGCTCCTATTGAAAACATTGCAGCCAAAATAATTAAATCTGCAATTACCGTTATTATAATGGGCCTCTTTTCATTCATCTATTTTCCCCCTGAACGTAAATCATCAAGATACTTGCCGATATCTTTTTGTTATATCCCCTTTAAACATTAGTATAAAGGATATTTATGGAAATCTCAAACAGTTTTGCCCCATGAGGTGCAATAGTTACCTCTAACTTCTCATCAACATTATTTATACTATCCTTACACCACAGCTCCTCAAAAACACACCCTTTAAAGCAGTCAAACCCTAGCTCCTCAGGAGTTATTTGAATATTCCTTACTTGGTCACTGAGATTGAATACGGCAAGATAGTAAATCTCCTTTTCTGTATCCCTTGAAAACCATATCGCTTGCTTATCATCTCTTGAAAGCTGTTTCACACCTGTTGAGTGAGTCAGAAGACGTAATACTTTACTATTAGTCATAAGTTCCAGTGTCCACTTATCCAACTTGGTTAGTTCTGCCCCAACCATAAGGGGAGAACGGAAGATACACCAAAGGGTCATCATAGTAATCTGTTCTTCCCTGGTGAAATTTGTTAGTCGTTCCTCCCCAAAGCCTTTACCGATATACCCCAGAGGAAGCATGTCACAATCGGGGTAACAACCTTCTGAAACGTGATTTTGCCAAATTTCACATCTTTCAAACATATTCTTTAACAATGGCCAACTATCCCAGAAATCGTCTGTGATTCTCCACATGTTAGCATATTTTTCATAGTGCCATGCTTTATTTATAAGAGCAGGCCCCGGCGACAAGCTTAAAACCATTGGACGTCCGCAATTTTGTATAGCATTATAAAGCATCTCAATTTCTTTCTCAGCTGATTTCATGTCAAGTCTGCATATATCATCACACTTTATAAAGTCTACTCCCCATTGTGCATATAAACTGAAGATAGAATTGTAATACTCCTGAGCTCCTTGTTTACTGACCTCTAATCCATACATATCAGGATTCCACATGCATATGGAATAAGGGTCGGCAATCTCATTGGCAGTTCTGTCAGTTCCATAAACCCTCATGTGATTGTGGGCTGCAATTCTGGGAATACCCCGCATAATGTGAATCCCAAACTTTAGCCCAAGGCTATGAATATAATCAGCCAGAGGCTTAAAACCCTTACCGTTAGCAGAGGACGGAAAACGCTCCGGACATGGAAGAAGTCTGGAATATTCATCAATCTCCACTTTCCCGAAGGGTACATACTGGAATTGGTCTCTTTTTAAGCCTGCCTCATGGCTATACCAGGATATATCAACAACCATATATTCCCATCCAATTTCTTTTAAGTTTGCAGCCATAAACTCGGCATTTTGCTTAACCTGCTCTTCATTAACTGTAGTGTCATAGTAATCATAACTGTTCCAACCCATGGGTGGCGTAATAGCAAACTTATTTTTATCCATACTTTATTCTCCCTTAAATTTTTGTAACAGGTATCCAGATTTCTACTATAAATTTATTATCGCCCACTTTATAGTACATTTCAAATTCAGGTGCATCTGCATGTTGGTAACCTGATGATGGAAACCATTCCGGGTATATTCGTTCCCATATTGCCTGCACCTTTTCTGTTGTTTTGTCTTCAGTATGCTCTTCTGTAGGGAAAATAGCCCAAGTCAGTTTGGGTATGTCCAGTTGTACAAAGCCTTCTGGAATACCTTCTTTAGGAGTTATCTGGCATAACATATAATGATATGTTCCGTCATTTTGATGGCCATACATTGCGGCATTCAGCAACATATCAGGATTCCCGCAGTCCGCTGCTTTTAAAATACGTTCCATAGTCCCGTCATTAATTGATTTAAGCCAGAATTCAGGAACTTTCTCGTAACATTCCCCATCTACCTTACTTAAAATTGTATCAACACCAAATACTGAAAAACTTTCCTTCTCTTCAATTCTGTAATTCATTTCCACATCTCCTTTAATCGAAATATGAAAGGAAATGCGTGGATAGGCTTTTAGCTGTATGCCTCTATCGCGAGCTAATGTTGGCGTAACGCCATGTAAATTTTGAAATGCACGTGTAAACGCGTCAGGGGACTCATATCCGTATTTGAGCGCAAGGTCGATTACCTTTACAACGCTGTTTTGAAGTTCAAACGCTGCAAGAGTAAGCCGTCTGCGTCTGATGTATTCAGACAACGGTACCTCTGTAATAAACGAAAACATACGTTGAAAATGATAAGTCGAACAACATGCCTTCCTTGCAACTTCGTCAAAATCAATCTCTCCCGTTAAGTTATCTTCTACATAGCAAATTGCTTCATTCATCTTATCAAGCCAGTTCATACGCATAACCTCCCTTCGATAATCAGTCTAACATGGACCGAATTATATATCCCGTCAATTCATGCATTATATTGCAGGGTACTCCTCCCCTTTTTCCCAATGTACTTTTGTTTCATCATACCGCGGAACAAACTCTTTTTCCTCTGCGGGATAGCCAAGAGCGATTATAGCTACAGGTACAACCTTGTCACGCAAGTTGTAAAATTCACAAACATATTTATTCCTTTTACTTGTTCTAGGCAAGCTGCACCATGTTGCACCCAAACCCAACCCATGAGCAGCAAGCAGCATATTTTGTGTAGCGGCAGAGCAGTCTTCCAGTAGGAAATCTGTCACACCCTGAATACCCTTGTCACCACAAACAATAATACTGCAGTCGGCACTATCTAACGGCAAATAATTGCTTTGCCCATTATCTGCATTAAGCAGATTAGTCATAAACTCTTTATTATGTGTTACAATGAAATACCACGGACGCTTGTTTTTAGCTGTTGGAGCACAAAATCCGGCCTCAAGAATTGTTTCTATTTTTGACTTTTCGATTGCTTCTGATTTAAAAATACGAATGCTTCTTCTTGTCTTAATTGCAGTCAATACGTCCATATCACAAGTATGTTTTTCAACATTTTCACGCTTGCCAGAGCCCTGCATTGCACTCTCATCAAGATGCATCGTAACCTCAATTTTAAAATCGTCACCTAAGAATCCAATTCTTTTTTGCAGAGCTTTATCTACAGTCATTATATAAAGCCCGTTTCCCCTGGAAATAAGCTTGTTCCTATATTCCACTCCGTTTATAGTTCCGTAAACCTTTATAGTACCTTTACTAACATTGAATATTTTAGCAGGATTAAAAGGCAATTCAATAAATGTCAAACTGCCCTTCATATCTGGTTTTTTCAATGTATAGCTAAAAGTCTGCAAGACTACCACTCCTTACGTTTTTTGTTTTACCGGCATATGTAAAACTACCTCTGTATCCATGTCAAGTTCAGGTTTATCCAGCTTGTATTCTTCAAAAAACCAGTAGTTTCCCAAGTCAAATTCCGTACTCTTAGATAACCATTTAAGAAACTCGCCCCACGCCCAGCCATTATAACTATATTTTGCTTTCATTATGGCATAGTAACCACCATTAAATTCTTCCAACTTAATATCCGGATTATCAGTTCTAAATTCTTCATCAACTGTAACATGGATTTTATAGAAAAAGTCATTATGCCCTATTCGTTCATTATTATAGTAAGCAAAAAACCTGTGTGCCTTGCTGTCATTAAAAAAGCCTTGGGAATCTGCCCATTTGAAAAAGAACTCACGTGCCTTTACATCTGCATCTTTCCCGGTTGCAGTATATGTTGCCGTCAACATTGGCTCAACATAATCAAATGTTTTAGTTATGTCATAATCTTTGGATTTTAGAGCTATAGGCATATATAAGTCTATTCCGCCTATATGGTTTGCATTGTCATCAAAGCCCAAATGCTCTTCCAACCACTGTTGTCCACCATAAACATATTTACTGTCCGAAAGCCAGTTCTTAAAGCGGTTCCACGCCTTGACAATTTCATCTCCTATATCTCCATCCTGCCCGTGCTTAACGCTTGTAACAGCGTAAAGTCCACCTTCCAGGATTTTTTCCTTCACAAGGTTATCATTTACAACTATATTATCTGCAATAGTGACGCAAACTTCGTACCCGTATTCTTCTTCATCAGGAGATGACGGATTCGGGTTATTGTATCCGAAAATACGTATATTTTGTTCATTTACATTGAGGCTATTCTTATTGAGCCATTGCGCCATTACACTAAAAGCATGCTGTTCAGGCTCTTTCCCGCAATAGCAAAAATAAGCTACACGAGTTGGCTCCAATTCCTTTAAAACCTTTATATCAGGATAATTCTCAATAAGCTCTTTGTCCTGAATATCAAAATACTTTTCCATAATATCAATCCTCTCAAAGTTGTACAAGTTTTTCTGTTTCCTATAATCGCTTGGCAGAAACCCTGTTACACGTTTGAAAGCCCTTGAAAAGCTGTCTCCGCTTTCAAAATCAAACTTTATTGCAATATCAATTAAGCAAGTATTACTCCTTTTTAGCTCAAAAGCCGCCAGACTAATCCTGCGAAGCCTGATGTATTCTTTTACCGAGTAGCCGGTTAGTGCAAAAAACATTCTATAAAAGTTTGACATAGACATATATGCTTGTTGAGCAGCAAAATCCAAGCTAATTTTATTTTCAAGGTTGTCTTCAATGTAATCAATGGATTTCTCAATTCTTTCATAATAATTCATTAAAGAAGCGCTCCTTTAGTCTCTTAAGATGAGAATATAATAGCATACCGCAATTGTAGCTGTCCGACTTTTTTTCCAAAAATATAGCCTCCATATCCAGGAATTTGAAAATTTGGTACAATAAATACAGGAGGATACCCCATGAAAAAATTATTAATTACGATTATGCTACTCCTACTTACGGCATGTTCAAATACCAATCCTGCTCAAAGCACTAAAAGCACTCGCTCAACCCACACAATCATCCGGTACACCTTCTCATACAATGGAAAAGCCTGAGAATCTTATTAATGCCAACGGACAAACGATGCAAGAAAGAATCAGAGTCCCCGATGGCTTTGAAAGAATAAACGTGGATAAAAACTCCTTTGGTCAATACCTTAGAGATTTACCCGTAAAGCCCCATGGTACGAAGATAAAGCTTTACAACGGTGAGGTAACGGAAAAAAATGTACATGTTGCAGTTCTTGATATTGATGTGGGCAATAGAGATTTACAGCAATGTGCTGATGCAGTTATCAGACTAAGGGCTGAATATTTGTACAGTCAGGGACTTTACAAAAGAATCCATTTTAATTTTACAAATGGATTTAACGGTGATTATTGGAAATGGATGAATGGTAACAGAATTGTAGTTAAGGGTAATAACACCTATTGGGTTAAAAATACAAATTATTCAAAAGATTATAGCAGTTTCAGAAAGTATCTTGATGTAGTATTTGCATACGCTGGAACTCTGTCTCTTTCTCAAGAGATGAAAAATGAGCCTATAGAAAACATGCAAATAGGAGATGTATTTCTAAAGGGTGCTACTCCCGGACACGCTGTTATCGTACTGGACATGGCAGAAGACAAAAAAACAGGAGAAAAGATATTCCTTACAGCACAGAGCTATATGCCAGCACAAAGTATTCACATTCTTAAAAACCCCGAAGATGCAACTCTAAGTCCTTGGTATTCAACTAACTTTGGCGATACACTAAAAACTCCCGAATGGGATTTTGACAAAAATCAATTGATGAGGTTTGAAAATTAAAATGCCAATTTTAATCAGGCTTTTTGAGGGCCTGAAAAAAATTGGCAATATTTTCAATGTTTTATTCTTCCTCGTCTTCCTCTTCCTGTTCCCAGCTGTGGTAAACATTTGACACGTCGTCAAGGTCTTCCAAGGCATCTATCAGCTTATCCATAAACTTAATCTGTTCAGGTTCTGTAAGCTTTGTAGTAGTTGTTGGTATCATTGAAACCTCTGCTTCAATAAATTCGTAGCCCTTTGCTTCAAGCGCCTCACGGACAGCTGAAAAATCAGCAGGATCTGTTACTATTTCGTAGCAGTTGTCATCAGAATCAAAATCTTCTGCTCCGGCATCCAAGGCTTCCATCATCAAGTTTTCTTCGTTAACCTTGTCATCCTTTTCAATAACTATAACACCTTTTTTGTTAAACATGAAGGAAACGCAGCCGCTTTGTCCAAGGTTTCCACCAAATTTATCAAAATAATGCCTTAAGTCGCCGGCTGTTCTGTTTCTGTTATCTGTTGTACACTCACATATAACAGCAACTCCGCCCGGGCCGTAGCCTTCGTAGGTTATTTCTTCATAGTTAGCACCATCAGCTTCACCCGATGCTTTCTTAATACTTCTTTGAATATTATCATTAGGCATATTATTTGCTTTACACTTAGCGATAATATCTTTTAATTTAGAATTTGCATTTGGGTCAGCTCCTCCCATTCTTACAGCTATCTGGATTTCTCTTCCCAGTTTAGTAAAAATCTTACCCCTGACAGCATCTGCCGCACCTTTTTGACGTTTAATATTCGCCCATTTTGAATGCCCTGACATGTTTACCTCCTAATAATACCTATTTATATTCTTTTAAAAGCTAAAGCTTTATTTTACAATTAAAATCCATTATAAATTATAATAGTTATTTGTTAAATAATCAACCTTCCATCACTGCCTAATGTAATGTAAGTTTTTTCACCAAGGTCTTGGATAGCTCTTCCATTTGAAACCTCTACGATATCCTTC
>JAEZIU010000322.1 GCA_023436485.1 Bacillota bacterium
GTAGATACTCATATCAAACGGTTAAGAGCAAAAATAGATATTACAGATAAAACAGCTTGGGATATAAAAACAATTTGGGGTGTTGGATATAAATTTGAGGTGAAGTATGTTTAAAAAAACTCTTGCATTTAAGTTAACCATAGGTTTTGTAGTAATAGTATTTATATCAATGCTGGTAATCGGTGTGTTTTTTATCCATATGTTCAGGCAATATACATTTGACACAAAAGAAAAAACAATGTTGGAAAAAGCTCATAACATTTCGGAGGTAATAGCTGAAAATACTCTAAGTAATGGCCAGATGCGTGGCTTTGGAGGATTAATACATTTTCTTAATACCATGACAGAGGCTGATGTATGGATTACGGACAGTAAGGGCAATCCCGCCGTTTTTTCCGGAATGGGAATGATGGGAATGGGACAAAAATTCAATTCTGAACCCATTCCCACAGAATCAAAAAATGTTATTCACGAAGTACTATCAGGAAAAGATTCTGTAAGTCAAAGTTTTAGCAGTGTCTACAAAGAAACTACCTTAACCGTGGGAGTTCCTATTTTTGACACAAACCATAATGTAACAGGTTCGGTTTTTCTTCATGCACCAATTACAGGAATAACTCCAACTATTAATAAGGCTGTAAGTATTCTGTCAGTGAGTATCCTTATAGCTTTATCACTTGCAATTGCACTGGGCCTCTTCTACTCCCTTTTGTTTACTCGTCCTCTGAAAACTATGAATTCAATTGCTATAGAAATGGCAAATGGTAATTATTCAGTCAGGACAGGTATAAACAGTAAGGACGAACTTGGTCAGCTTGGAGGCTCCCTTGACCTTTTAGCATCAAAATTAAGCTATACAATTAACCAGCTTTTTCAGGAAAAAGGTAAAATGAGTGATATTATTTCCAGTATATCAGAGGGCCTTGTAGCTTTTGATCTTGAGCTTAAGCCATTAAACTATAATAATGCACTATCTGAAATAATGAACCGTTCTCAACCATACAAAACAGAACTATTGGAAAAAGATTTTAACTCTTTAGAAATTAACTTGTTGCTCAATACAGTTATCAATGATAAGAAATCCTTTCAGATTATTAAAAATTGGATGAATAAAAAACTTAAGTTTACACTTTCACCTATTATTGATAATGATGAAAATGTTACCGGTTGTGTAGTTTTAGTTCAAGACATTAGTGAAAGCGAACGATTAGAACAGTTGCGAAAAGACTTTATAGCAAACGTTTCACATGAATTCCGTACTCCACTAACAGTAATAAAAGGATCTATTGAAGCTCTCAATGATGGAACTATCGAAAAAAAGGAAGACATTGAACGTTATCATAGTAGAATACTATCTGAAACTAAAATTCTTCAAAGGTTGGTCGGTGATCTTCTTGAACTTTCACGTCTTCAATCCGGAAAAATTTCTGTCAATGAAGAAAAAGTTCATATTCCAAGCTTACTGTCTGATGTAACAAAAAGTATGCAGACAATTGCAGTAAAAAAGGAAATATCTATAGAATATTCGCCTATCGAAGATGTACCCCCTGTATTAGGTGATTATGACAGGTTGAGGCAATTATTTACTATTTTCATTGATAATGCTATTAAGTACTCACCTGAAAAAACAAAAATCCATATTAGAATTACTGTAAAAGATAATCTTGAAATAACAATTGAAGATAATGGATATGGTATATCTGAGGAGGAACTGCCGTATGTATGGGATCGTTTTTACAAGGCTGATAAATCACGAGAAGGTAATGGTACAGGTCTTGGACTTGCAATTGCAAAACACCTTATTCAACTTCACGGAGGCAATGTAACAATGCAAAGCAGCCTTGGTAAGGGTACAACCGTAACAGTATATCTTCCCCATATTGAATAGAATATACTCCCTGTTTTATGCCGATTTGTATAAACACTTTATTTAAATAAATTTGTTTAGTAAATAGCTATTTAGGGTACTAACAACTTAACAATAAAAAAGTAACTTTATAAAGGAAGGTGATTTTACTGTCTCCCATATATTATTTTCTAACATTTACAGAAGGAATTTTAACCTTTATTTCACCCTGCTTGCTACCTATGCTTCCAATATATTTTATCTACCTTGCCGGTGGAACTGAGAAAAATATGAATTCCCAAAGCAGATTACTTATAAATTCTATAGGGTTTGTTATAGGATTTTCAATAATATTTACTCTGCTTGGTGCAACAGCCACCTCCCTTGGCCATTTTCTGTCCAATCATAGAAGCTTATTAGAAAAGATAAGCGGTGCATTAATGATTGTATTTGGTCTGAACTTTATAGGTATACTAAAAATAAATTTTATTAATATGGAAAAAAGAATTGATTATCAATTTAAAAGTCTTAGATTTTTAACCTCGATAATATTCGGTATGGTTTTTGCTTTTGGTTGGTCTCCCTGCCTGAGTTCCTTTTTAGGCTCAGCTCTTGCCCTTGCCGGTAACTCAAAAACCATTTTTGAAGGAGTACTTTTACTTCTGTGTTTCTCCATGGGGCTTGGTATTCCGTTTATAATTACCTCAATTATATTTGAAAAGTTAAAAGGAGCTTTTAAGCAAATACAGAAACATAGCAGAACTATAAATATTGTATCAGGAGCACTTCTTATTATTGCAGGTATTTTAGTATTTACCGGCAGCTTTAAATATTTTAGTTATTTTGGTTTATAAAGTATAACAT
>JAEZIU010000353.1 GCA_023436485.1 Bacillota bacterium
TTTATTATTTTTCTGAATCTGTTTGGCAGTGATGCTCCGCATAAGGTTACTATTCTTTCTATTTGAGCTTTATTGATAACAGGCATTATTCCGGCAGTTACAGGTACATTTATTCCAGCTATCCTGCAGCTTTCTATAAATGAATAGAAAAACTCATTTTCAAAAAATAATTGTGAAATAAGAAAATGAGAGCCTGCATTAACTTTTTGTTTTAAATGGCTTATTTCTGAGATTCTGTCTTTTGATTCCGGATGGCATTCAGGGTAACAAGCACCAGCGATACAGAAATTAGCTGCCTTGTTCAAATATCCGGTTAATTCAGAAGCATAATGAAAATCACTCTTTTCTAATATATTGGGATTTTTATCCCCTCGGAGTGCTAAAATATTCTCGATGCCGTTTTCACTAAGTACAGATATAAAGCTGTCAATTTCTTGTTTTGTATAGCTTGAACATGTAAGATGAACCAATGTTTCTATACCATACTGATGCTTGATCTTCTTGGCTATTTCAATTGTTTTGTTATTATTGCAGCTTCCTCCTGCACCAAAGGTAACGCTTATAAAGTCGGGGCTAAGTTCACTCAAAATAGAAAGGGTCTCATCTATATCTTTTAGTTCAGAATCCCTTTTAGGGGGGAATATTTCAAATGATAACACAGGCCTTTTCTTTGCAAAAATTTCTTGTATTCTCATAAAGTTAGACTCCTATCTGTACTTGTAAATTTATTGCCATACAAAGATTATAAAGGACTATTATAACTTCTACAAAGAAAGGTACTTTGTTTTGCTTAATTCATAAAGTTTTGAATTGTGTATGACTAATTTAAATGATTAGTGCATTTTATTTAATTATAACATAAATCAATATGTAAAAATGATTGAAATTAGTTGTAAAAGGTGATATTCTGTCAACGGTAAACTTAACATCAAAATCAGTTTTGTTAATTACATAATATTCAATTGTAATAGGGAAATTATATTATAAAGAGCTTATTTAATAGGCTCTTCTTTAGTTATAAAGAAAGGTAATACTATGATAAAAGTTGATAATTTATCCTACTCATTTCCGCAAAAAGATTTATTTAAAAATATTTCATTCACATTAGAAGATGGTCAACATTGCGCTTTTGTAGGAACAAGCGGTAGTGGAAAAAGCACCCTGATAGATATACTTATGAATCCGGAAAAATATACCTATGATGGCGAGATAGATATGGAACCAACTTGTAGGATTGGGTATGTAAGTCAGTTTTCAAAACTAGACAAAACCAAAGAAACAACAGTTTTTGAATATTTATTAGAAGAATTTACTAAGATACAAAATGAAATAACATCTATATGTACTGCAATGGAAACATCTTCGGAGATTGATTCTTTACTGGAAGAATATCAACTGGCATTAGACGCATTTGATTCAATTGGTGGGGAAGATTTTGAAAGCAATGTCAATAAGAAATTAAGCCTTGCAAACCTAACCAAACTTAAACATCAAAGGGTATCTGAGCTTAGTGGTGGGGAATTCAAACTTATTCAAGTAATTAAGGAGATGCTTAGTAGTCCAAATTTAATGATAATGGATGAACCTGAAGTATTTTTAGATTTCGATAATCTTAATTCTCTTAGAAATCTAATTAATAATCACAAGGGAATAATGCTGATAATTACACACAACAGATATTTATTGAACCATTGTTTTAACAAAATTATTCACCTTGAAAATATGGGACTCCAAGAGTTTAATGGAAGATATATTGATTATAACTTCTCATTACTTCAATCTAAAATTGAGTTACAAGAAATTAATGCTGCCGAGAATGAAGAAATTGAGAGAAATGAGAGTGTAGTCATTAATCTTAGAAAAATTGCAACTTTTAATGCTGATGCCTCCAGAGGCAAAGCGCTAAAAGCAAGAGTTAAATATCTGGAAAGATTAGAAGCACGTAAAATTAAAGCCCCATTTGTAGATATAAAGCAACCCAATATCAGCTTTGATATAGATAATGAAATCGAAGACACCGTTGTTTTGAAAGTCAATAGTTTTAGTATCGCCTTTGATGAGTTGCTTTTAGAAAATGTTAACTTTGAGATAAAGTCTACCGACAAGGTAGCCCTCGTAGGTTCAAACGGTACCGGGAAAACAACTTTGCTACGAGAAATCTATAAAAATAATAATGGTTCAATTGAAATAAATGATAACGCTAAAGTGGCCTATTTATCTCAGCTTCAAGGCGAAGGGCTTAATGAGTCTAATACCATATTTGAAGAATTGTTTGATGCCGGGTTTAAAACCTATGACGATATTAGATCATATATTTCAAACTATGGTTTTGAAGGAGAAATTCTCAATCAAAAGATAGCGGAATTATCCGGTGGAGAAAAAAATATGCTTCAATTGGCTAAAGTTTCTGCCGGTAAAGCTAACCTATTGCTTCTGGATGAACCCACAAGTCATTTAGACACGTATTCACAAATGGCCTTGGAAAAGGCTATTCAAAACTATAAAGGTGCTATACTAATGATTTCGCATGATTTCTATACTATAGCAAACTGTATGGATTATGTTTTAATCATTGAAGATAAGACAATTAGACAAATAAGTATACGGAAATTCAGAAAAATGATTTATGCCAGTTATTTTGATAAAGACTATTTAGAGATAGAACAAAAGAAAAAATTAATTGAGACCAAAATTGAATTAGCTTTAAAGGATAATAATTTTGTACGTGCAAATAAATTGTCTCTTGAACTGGAAGAGTTGATTAAGATGCTATAAAATATTAATATGAATAAAAAAGGGACATTGTTTTGAAGTAAAAATTCAAAACTTAATGTCCCTTTTCATTTTTAAGAAAAAGGCTATTTTGATATTAAATAACTTTATATCCGCAAAATTTGCAATTAATTTTACCATTAAATATCGATGAAAAAAAGGTAGTTAGGAATATAGAAGTACACGATTATTCTATGTGTGGCATATATTTAAAGATATAAAGGAATTATTACCAAATACAGAGAATAATGTAAATGCAATTTTAATTTACTGCCAAGGAATTAGCAAATGATATTAAAGGACATGGGGTAATTTTAATGAATAAAGGAAGAAACGGTTTGATAACTAAAAGACTAATAACATTAACTATTGTTTTCTGTATATTAGTGACAAGTTTGATAGGCACAGGCTATGCATACCCTCCTGCTGCAGAAGCATTTAAAAGCATACCCTTTATTGGTTCTATATTTCAAAAGTTCACTGATAATGATCTTAAAATTGCCAGCCTAAATGGAATGACCCACTTTCCGAAACAGCAACAAACTAGGGATGGCGTGACAGTTACTCTTAAGGAATATTATTATGATAGAAGAAGTTTTAATTTCGGCATAGTAGTAAAAGGAAGAAATCCATATAACTTTGAAACCCATTTTACATTGTATTATAATAACAAACCCTTAAATAAGGGTAGTGCTGGAGGAAGTACAGAAATTACAAAAGACAGTTTTTATAGATTAGCTGAAATGTCTTTAACTGAGACGCCTCCGGACAAATCCACTTTAAAATTGATTGGGACTGATAACACCGGAAAAATTAAAAAGTTTGAGTTTGATATACCCATTGACTACAGTAAAGTGAATTAAGTGTATGTAATGGAGATTTTAAAACGTACTCTTATGCTGCAACTTTTTAAATTGATGCCATTGATTTAGCCGTACTCAAGAAATACCTGCTGGGAGATATTGTAGAATTACCTTATTCTCTATTTTGATTAAAAAATGAAAGAATTGAGTTATACCAGCGGAAAAAAATCGTTAGATGTTCTGGCCGATGGCAAACTTGTGCCTAAATACAAGTTTATAACAAGATAGCTCAAGACAAATTTTTTATTATCATTTTTAAGGTTAATTTCTCGTCAATAGCTATCTGTCTTAAAAGATCTATTGCTTTTTTTATTTTTTCAATATTGCCTGATACATATATTTTCAGTATTATGTTTAGAAGCGTTTTGGCTTTTTTCTTTATTATTTCATATTTTGAATATATAGTTTCCCAATTTTTCAAATAACCATTTACACCAAGGTACTCTATTCTCATTAGCATTAATTTTTTATGGTCAAAAAGGACATAGAATGGCCGGATATCCATACATGTTTGTAGTGTTAACAATTCCTCAAGAAGCCTATAAATATCCATTCCGAAGCAAAAATCAGCACTGTTTTGTTCCACATCCTGTCTATAGCCTTCAGTGTAGCTTCTAAAACCTAGTTCTGAATTCAAGAAATCATTAATGAACGAAACTGTACGCTTCACATTAAAATTATACTTTTCATATTTTGTTGGTGCTACTAATACAATGCCCTGTAAGAAGTCATCCATATCGCACAAGTTTGTCGTTGAAAATGCTTTTTCTATATTTGAAAATTTTACTTTTGCATACCCATAATTATATTTATAGAAATCTGCGGTATAAAAAACCTCTTCTTGTGCGTCATAGCCATAAACATATGTATCATGCATTAAGTCCCTAGATTGATAAGCTAAGGAAAAGTCAGGAATATAGAATTGATTTAAGTATAGAAAGGCATAGTAATCGGAATCAATTGAATCAATCAAAAATTCAGTGATTGATCCCCATTTTCTTTCGACAAATTCTCTGCTTATTCTTTGATAATGAATCCACGGGCAGCATTTCCATGAAATGGGTGCAAAGAAATCTACATAACAAAAGCTAGATAAATCCTTCCGGGCAAACAGCTGTATATAGTAATCGTAGAACCATTTTATTGCTTCCTCATTTATCAATGCTGTTGAAAGTATGTTGGCATGAGTAGGATACGATGTTATTGGAGGATAAATTGTTTTTAGTATTTTCTTTTTCCCTGATTTGATATTCATACCTAGATTATTTGCTCCTTTATATAAACAATTAATTGATATATTACCATTATTTTCAAATCTTTACAATATAGATCGTTGTACCACCAACAAATTGTGTCAAAAGTTGGCATGAAACTAATAGCTGTTATGTTTAAAATTTTTTTGATCTAATACCAAAAGTAGCCCGCTAAATCGAATAATCAATTTAGCGGGCTACTTTTTATTTAACTTAAAAACCGGTTCTAAGTCCAAGTACTACTTGTTTCAAAATTGCAAAATCAATTGCATTGATGTCTCCATTATCATCAACATCAGCAGCTTTTAGCTGTTCGTCAGGCAAATTAATTTCTCCCATCAAGTATTTTTTCATATAGGCCAAATCAATTGCATTAACATCTCCATCTCCATTTACATCGCCTTTTTGTAATGTTTGAGCAGGATTACTACCTATCTGAAGTATATATGCCTCCAACTGGGAGAGTTGCTCAGCAGTAAGCTGTGATGTATTTCCATGTCTGTCATCTGCATTCTTCGTTGTCAGTACATCGTGGATTGTTGCAGCCGAACCATCATGCAGATATGGAGCAGTCCTCCACAACTCTTTAAGTGTTGGAGTGTAATACAATCCGTCAGGATCAAGAACGTCTTTTGTACCTACATCGTGAGCTTTTAAATCAGTATACAACGATCCTGAATGGCAATATGCACATTTGGTTTCCGGGCTTTCAAAAATTGCTTTTCCGGCAGCAGCATCAGCCGTCATTGTACCCTTATTTGAATATGGATCAGGTTCCTCAGAGAGGCTCTTGATATAAGCAGCTACATCATCAAGTTCTTGTTGGGTTGGCTCTTTGAACTTTATGAATTTAAAACCTGCTTTTATACCAACATGGGCATCATCCCTTACTCCACGCCACATAGCAGGAGGTGTGTCAAAAACATTTAACATTGATTTGGTATTTTTGGTATTGCCGATACCGTCATTTGGCATATCCCAATCAAGTCCGTCGGCTCTACCACCAGGATGGCAGGAAGCACAGCTGAGCCACTTTTGTGTGGTAGTTGATCCATCGTAGAATATACGCTCACCACTTCTAACCTGACTTTCTTGGGGCTGAATACCGAGTTTTACCGTGCTTTTCAATACACTTCCGAAGGTATCTATAAAATATACTTCTCCTGCAAAATATGCACCTACGGCTACCGTTTTACCATCCGGTGATAATGATATCCCTCTTGGCCCCTGGCCGGGTAGCTCTATCTCTTTTAGCAGACCTGCTCCCCATAAGGCTCCAAGATCGTATTTTAAATCACTTCTTTTTGTAGGATCGGCTTTGATTTGTAACCAGATATCTGAATATGGTTTGTCAAATCCTGATTTTGAACGGAATAATAAGGAATAATTGCTTGACGAAGTTCCAGT
>JAEZIU010000076.1 GCA_023436485.1 Bacillota bacterium
GTCGCACATGAAAATTCCATATACAGCTACAGAATTAAGGCATTAACAGGTGTTACAAGCTCCGACTATTCAGATGTTCTGAATGTAGCGAGTACATATCTCAAGCCACCATCATGGCTTACAGCTGCCAGTGTGGACGGGAAAAAAATTAATTTGTTATGGCAGGATTTAACTATCAATGAAACCGGTTTTGAAATTTGGAGAAAGGCTTCGGCTGAAACAGATTACACTTTGTACGATACTATGGGGAGAAACGCAAACAGTTATACTGATTTAAATGTTTCTCCGCAAACTAACTACTACTATAAGGTTCGAGCAAAAATTAATGACAATGAAGTATATTCAGATTTCTCTAATGAAACAAGTGCCTTGACCGCCCCACTTAGTGCTCCTGCAAACTTGTCCTTTAATGTCATAAGCAAGACAGAGGTTGAACTTACATGGGATGACACCAGCAACATGGAGGCCGGTTTCATAGTAGAGAAAAAGATTGGTTTGCTATCACAGTGGTATCAGGTTTCACAGTTGGAACCCAATATAACCAAATACAACGATAAATGGATCAGTAGCACAGAGCCGACTTTTTACAGGATAAAGGCCTTTGACAGGTCAACCGCTGTCAGTTACAGTAATGAGATACAGTTGTCAATGGATGCGCCGGAAGTACCGGGAAATCTGCAAGCGACCATTATGTCAACTAACGATGTGAAACTTACCTGGAAGGACAACTCATCTACTGAAGAAGGATTTATTATTGAGGCAAAACAGCTTTATTTATTCAGAGAAATAGGGAGAGTTGGGTCAAATACAACTACTTTCATATATCATGATGCAATACCCGGCAAAACCATGAAATACAGAATCAGAGCAGTAAAGGGATTGGTTCAAAGTAATCCGTCAAATGAGGTTGCTACAGTAACTTTAGAAAATTCTACATATAGTGATTTAGGAACTGTGAGCTGGGCTGTAGAATCAATTAACAACCTTGCAAGCAGAAATGTATTTGATTCAAACAGCGGGAAATTTAACCCGAAACAGGTAATTACCAGGGGAGAATACTGCGCTATACTGGTTAGAAGTCTTGGACTTGAAAAGACTGCAGCAGGACGGTTTGCAGATGTTACTGCAAGACATAAATATTATAAGGAAATCATGGCGGCGGAATATTTTGGTATAATAAGTAAAGATAAAAATAATAAGATTTACCCCGATAAGCTTATAACACGGGAACAGGCTGCAGTGATGCTTGCTTTGGCTTTAAAAATAAAGGGTACACCTTTACCACAAAAAGACAGCAGTAGTTTGAAACAGTTTGCAGACTTTGAATCAATTTCAGACTCATCTTTAAGAAATATATCGGCTGTATGCGGGGCAGGTATTATTTCAGGCAGAAAGATAAACGGTAAAGTTTATTTACAGCCGTCCAATAATGTAACAAGAGCAGAAGCTGCACTTATGGCCTATAAGGGATTAATATACAATCAGGATAAACAATAAAAAGAGAGGGAGCAAGTTAATGAAACGATATACAAAAAGAATATCTCTGATGCTTGCAGTAATATGTTTTCTGGTTATTCCTCTGTCTGCATTTGCAGCAACGGGAACATCATATTCCAACTATACAGGTTCATTACTTAGTAAGTGGAAAAACTACGGTGTAGTGGATAAGAGTTACTCAAGTTTGGACCTTAACAAGCCTGTTGAGAAAATTGACTTTATTAAAATGCTTAACGCTATATTAAAGTCCTCAAAAAAGGCTGATATAAATTTTACAGATGTATCCGAGAACTCATGGTACGGACAGGAAATAGCAAAGGCTGCGGCAGCCGGATATATTTCTAACAAAAAAAATACAAAAATTTATCCCTTCTCATATATGACCAGAATTGAGGCGGCAGAAATGTCGGCATATGTTTTTGGCCTGGAACTCAAAAATGAGAAAATACTTAGTAAGATAACCGATGGGAAGGTGCTGGAACAGGAACAGCTGATTGATTTAGCGGCTGTAATAGAAAAAGGAGGTCTTACAGAGGTTGCTGCCGGTAGGTATGCACCTACAGGAGTGCTAAAACTAAAAGATGCACTGGTATTGTTGGATAAATGCGTGGGGCAGATTGCTTTTAAATCGGGAACCATAACCACCAATATCACTGATAATATGTTTATAAGCACAGGGGCTGTTACTCTGAGAGGCATTACAATTTCCGGAGATTTGACTATTGGAGAGGGTGTAGGTGACGGAGTTGTTACTCTGGAGAGCGTAAAATTGGGCGGAAGGCTTTTAATAAGAGGTGGAGGCCCTAACGGAGTAATTATAAAGAATTCTCAGATAGGCGGAAACCTGACAGTTGAAAAAAGTGCAGGTAATGTATATATAAGAGTGGTTGGAAGTACAACAATTAAACAGGCATATTTAAAGTCGGGATGTACCCTTGAAGAAGGTTACCTGACAAGCGGAGAAGGATTCGTAAATATTAATGCCATGCATGCTGCCTTTGAAGGGCAGAATGCTATAATCAAAGGTGATTATAAAAATATAGTTTGTGAAAACAGTAATTTAAATATTACATTGAGTGGTAATGTTGAAAATGTCAGCATAAACAAGGACAGTCAGGGAGTTTTTTCACTTTTGGCGGGAACTGTTAAGACGGTATCTGTAGAAGAAACTAAAAAACAGCTTGAATTTCTTGGAGGTAAGGTTTCGACACTGAATATTTTAAATGATGCCCAGGGAAATAAAATAACCGTAGACGGCTCAGCTGAAATCACCACTGCAAACATTGAAAGTACCACTGAATTTTCTATTAAAAAGGGAACCGTAAGCTCTTTGGTGTTGAATACAAACTCTCAAGGTTCATATATAAATATGATGAGTGGTGCATATATCGGAAGTCTAGTCATTATGGCAGATGCTGAAATAACGGGATACGGTAAAATTAATAGTGCGTATTCCTACGCAAACAATGTCAAAATGGGCATTACACCTTCTTTTTACTCATATAAGTATGTAACCGGTTCGGACCCAAATGATCCTTTTCTGCCAAATGTTAATATTGGTGTTTCCGGTGCAGTTAACGACAGTATAATACTGCAAGAGAGGAAGACCATTGATTTATATAAAGACTTAGGCTTATCGGTTTCACCTGATAAGAGTACAGTAGGGTTTGTATCATTGAATAATAGTGTTGCCACAGTAACTGATAAAGGTGTGATAACAGCCATAGCAGCCGGTGTTGCAAAGATATACATCATCGGTCAGTACTCGGGTTTTGCAAACTGCATAAAACGTATAGACGTTAATGTAACACCAGGCAATGTAACAATTCCGGGAACTTTGGAAATAAGTCCTGTAACAGGAGAGGCCGCAACGGTAAAGGACTTTGAAATAACATTTACTTCAAAGGACGATTTTTCAAATGGTACTGTTACTTTCTGGCTACCGGACGGATTCCCTGCTTTTGAAACTGATACAGTCAAGATAGGCAATGGTGCGGAGGTAACATTGAATCCTTCCCAGAGACTTAACATCAGAACCCTGTCCTTTACTAATCTTAGTTTGAGCAAGGGACAGAAAATAACTGTTAAACTTAGAAACAAGACTGTTCCGCAAGGAGGAGAATACGTATTTAGTGCCGTTGCAGATGCAGATGGAACCGGGCCAAAGCTGCCAACATCGGGTCAGGATGAAAGAGCGGTATTTACTTCAGATAAGTTGAAAACACTTCTGGAGACTACAAACTACACGTTGTCTGCGTACGATTCCCAAACCGGAGTAGTAAGCTTTACTAAACTGTCCTTTGCAGGTTTTACAGGGGCTACAAAATGGATTATAGCCGTTCAGGATGGAGAATTTACACATCCGGGCTATGATGACACAGTTTCGGGAACGGAGTATACTCTGGGAAGCGCTATAACCATTGCACCAAACCAACATTTGATGTTGACGGCAGTTGATGGTGACAGTACTGCAGGATACAAGGTCAAGGCCTTTGTGGATATTACGGTTCACTAAAGAGTTGTAGAGTAGTTGTTTTAATAATTAAAAAATGTAAAGACCAATTCAAACAAAGCGTTTGGGTTGGTCTTTTTTGATGGATTTGGGGTGGGGAGTACTTAAAAATGTAATTTTTGGTTTTAATATGTATATTAATATGATATATTTTAAGGGAATTTTATTACATAAAGATACACTTGAATATTAATGCGAATCACAAAAGGATATATTTTTATGGTATTAGTTAAATGTCCTGTATGTAAGAGATCCAGATATAACAAAGTATGGTTGTTACTTTTTTCATGGAAAGGAGCTCAAGTTTGTGAATATTGTTCTGCAAAGATAGAGTGGAATAGAACCAGCGTAATAGTAAGTGGTATATTTATTATGCTTATGGGTACTCTTTCATCCAGAATTATTAATAATTTTATGATAAAAGGTATTCAGAGAGAATTGGTTTGGATTGCAACCTTTATTTGTTTAACTTTTATAATCATTTCTTTATTTCCGAAACTTAATGGTCCCAAAAACAAGGAGAGTTAAATAAAGTTGGCCCGGGCAGTAGCATTTGTAACCGTTGCAGTAATAATTTTTACTTTTATTTACATCAGAACAGAAGTAGAAATTTTATCATAGGGTTTTACATGGGTTACAGTACTTTGCTGACTACATATTCTCAGTACTACCACTATGAAAAATATTTGTTTTAAAGATTGGAACAAAAATGATTAAATCAAAAAATAATCAACGGAATTTTAGAAAGATGTTAAAAATTATACTTAACATCATAGGCATTGTATTTGTATGTATTGTTGGTCTCCTTAGACCTACTAAATACTTTAATCCTGCTAAGGGTGAGTTACATAGATTTTCATTAAGGTCATATTTTACTCCGAGAAGATATTTAAATGTATTTGATTTTATCAATATTTAACTGTAAGGTGAAAATGGATTATATAAATGGTACTCAAAAAAAGGAGACACCTTATGTTGATTACAAGAACATGTAAATGTGGAGAGCATATTCCAACTAAGTGGATTCTGTTTAGCAATCGCGATTCTAGTTGTACTTGCACGACCTGCGGTATTGTATATAAGTGGAAAAAAGTCAATAGAGAAATAATAGATTGGTTAAGTCTAATACTAACCATTTTTCTAGTAGATTTAATATTAAAACTTGAAAGCAATATTTTAATTAAAATTATGTTATTACTATTTTTAGTAGCTTTTATGTATTTAGTTACAGCTTTTTTATATCTTAAATTTGCGGTAGAAAAACACTATGATGTTAACAAGTAGATGCCAACAAGCTAAAAAGCGGTTTGTTTGCGTATACCCAATTGAGGCCAGGAGGTATCAATGAAAAATAGACTAAAAACCTTCATAACCCTTCTTCCGATTATAATTATTATATTACTTTTAATAGGTACCGTGGTATATGCACCGGATAATTATCACGGGATTAGTCCCAGAATACAACAAGCATCTGATATTAAAAATAGTCCGTTAGAGTTTTTGTTCTTTGTTTTACTAATAGTAGTTATTATAAATATACTTAACAAAATTCTAAGGAAAAAATGAAATAAATTTCGCATCGACCTTATGGGAGCTATGAGGCTATTATGAAAAAATATTTGTTACTTATTTTACTGATTATACTATTTGTATTTTCAGGAGTTATTTATGTATGCTACAACCTGTATTATATAAACGAGGGACTATCACCTAGCGAGGCAAGAGGATATTTTGCGGGACTTGTTTCTATATTTGGAATAATTACATATATAATCTATGCATTATATAGAAAAATAAAAAAATAAAGCAGAAATATTCATACATAGTTAAATTGACTGGTAAGCTTCGAAGTATTTAGACTTTATTAAACATTCTATCAGAAGAAAGGGGTATCAATAGCTACTTTAGGTAGTTTTTCGATACTCTACTTCTTTTTTTACGTTTTCATTACAACTTTGTCCGATACATAAGTAAATAGTCCCATAATGCCGATAAATAGGATGTAACACTAGTATTTAACTTGCGGGGGTAATTTTACAATGAAGACTAAATTAAGGTTTGTTTCAGCTATACTCGTATTAAGCCTGATATTATCTAATTTTGCAGGACTAATACAACCTGTTTATGCAGCACCGGATGTTCTTAACTTTTCCATTGATCATAGTACATTTAATGAAAATGCGGGAACGGTTAGAGCAAGCTGGAACGGACTGCTGAATGTAACGGGTACAATAACATATGAGGCACCCGCTGCCTCAGGGCACAAGACGGTAACCATAAATGTAAGTGAAGGAACGGGTACGGTTCTGCTTACAGATATCAAAAAGGATTATATATATGACATAAAGGTTTCATTAACAAATCCATCAACTGCTTTTTCAGCAGAAAAGTTTTATCTTGCAGGCGTTTCTGTGTATGCTGAGCAGATGAGACAGCAGTATGTGGATCACCCCGGAGGAGGAAGGGAAACTGGAGTATACCCTGCCATAAAACTATCATGGAAGCTTCCTTCTATTTATGATGGGACAGGTGCATATGTTCCTGCAAAAGGTACAATACTCAGCAAGATAGCTCCTGCAATTGACCGAATAAACTATAAATTCCATATGGAAACAAGCAAGACAAAACCAAACCTCGCTGATGTAATAGTAAATATGAAAAATGACGGCAGCGGTTACACTGCCATGGTGTCCGGAGACACAACAAGGGTATCCGACGTAAAATGGGATAATGTTGAAGGTGAATACTCCTTGTATCTATTCGGTGTAAAAGACGATGAAACTTCAATTCCAACCATACAACAGATAAAGGACGGCAGTGCAACAATTCCCGAGGGAATTCCCGCTACCGATAAAAATTATGTACTTCCTCACCAGGAGATACGTCCGGGCTGTATATATGTTGTCACAATGGATACACTTGTATGCGACCTGAACGGACAGTATGTTTCAAAGGCATTGTCAGGTGCAACTACAAGTCCGTTGACGGGTGTTGTAAATTATACGTATACTCCTGTCAGGTTCCAATTAACCAAGGATTCCGCGGACAATATATTAATTAGAATAAACACAGTTAACCTTGGAGATGTTTCTATGCCCGAACTTAGTTACTTTGTTCAGACAAGTAATGTAGACTCTGATGATGACAGTGATTGGAAAAATATCAAGGAAATTACAAACATTACAGGAGAATATACTATAACCAATCTTCAGGGAATCAACCCGAGAAATACAGTATATTACAGGATTGTGGTAAGGTCCGCATCGGTAGATGACAGGATTATGTCCTTGCCAATGCCATACAGAATGCTGGATGATACCTCCAAGACACCTGTACCAAAAAACGTTTCAGTAATAGGAGTTAATTTATCCGACACAATACCAAGTGATACGGAAAGAACCTCTGATATTAAAATAATCTGGGATAAGCCGGCTAACTGGGATGACACAAAAGATGATGATGTGTACTACCATTTTATGTTAAGTACAGGGCAGAAGGACCTTGACCCTGCCGTTAAATACCCCCTTACAGCAAACGGAAAGGACTACGGCACAAGCGACTATGCGGTTAAATACAGACTTGTACAGTATGTTAGCACCAAGTCAGGTCTGATAAAAGAAAATGCAAATGACAATACAAAACTAGAATATTCAATGAAGGGATTGGACCTCTTTAAGGGCTTTGAGGGAGACGGTACAGTTTCACCTATTAATAACCCGGATGCATACCCTGAATTTCTGCTTCCTAACAAGACCTATTATATACAGGTTTACACAACGCTACCGGTGGACAAGGGCAATACAACCGATAGTTCTAAGATGTCGGAAAAGTCATTGACTACAAGCTTTACAACACTTTCACTTACCAGTAGGGATGTACCTACTCCTAACAATTTTCAATTGGTAAATACAAAGATAAATCCTGCAACAGCAACAACACCTGCAAATGCGGCTATAACATTAAGATTTGAAGACCTTAAAATTGATTGGAGCAAATATACAAGCAACCATAGCATTACAGACGATGCTGTAATATATGACCTTTACATGAGCAAACAGCCTGACCTGAGTACATTCAAACTTATAGGTTCCAGTAATCAAGCAGTTAGTGATGTTGAGTTCAAACCGGTAATATCCGGTAACACCACATGGATAAATACCATTATAAACAAATTCAGTGATGCAGGTAATATCAACTCATTCGGATATTCTTTGTCACCGAATACAATATATTACTTTATGATAAAGGTAAGATTGAATCTTGAAAATGAGAATCCAAAGATAAGGGAGTCCACACAGACCGGCTTGCTTTCAGTAACTACCCCAAGGGGTGAGCCAACAAAGCCGGATGACAATGCAAAGAAACCGGTGGCTCCTGCTGATTATGCAATAGCCTTGGATAAGAACGGAAACCCAATGGTTACAGGACATTCCGTTACATTTGAGTGGACCGTCAAGGAAAATGCGGCATCATACAACCTCATTTCCACTGCCAAAAAGGTAGCACTGGATACTCCTGATACAGATCCCTCTATATTGGAGGATTCTACCTACATCAGCTATATAGCTGCATTTGGTGATAAGGACAGGAATATAGACGGAAACTCTCAAAAACTGACCCTTGACCCAAAGGCTTTACCGCTTCCACCTAATCTGGTATACGACAGTAAGACCAAGAAATGCAGATATACCATAAATACTTGGTTGTATCCAAACAGGGTTTACTATTTCAGTTTAAAATCTGAGGTAGTTGAGGCAAATAAATCAAAGTCCAGTGTATGGATATCTATACCGGTAACTACATCATTAATAGAAAGCCCAAGTATGCTGCAGACCATAAGTGACTGTGAACTGAGTTTTAACTGGTTTGATACAAACACTCAGACAACAGCAGACAGCTACAGTATAAAGATAAGAGCTGCCGGAGATAAAAACTATACACAGCTTACAAAAGCACAGTACAATGTAGTAAAAGACGGCAGTGTGTACTATGGAAAACTATACAAACTTAAGTCCAATACCCAGTACAATATACAGGTTGTAAGAACCATTGATAATGCAGTATTAAGCAATACAACCCAGTCCACTAGAAATGACTATTACCAGATAGAAGTAAAGTGGCAGGGAATAGCAGTTGATGATTATTCCGGGTATGAGATTGCAATTAAAACCGAGGATGATACGGATTACAAAGTCCTTAGTAACTCTGATTTGGAACAATATGTTGATATAACAAGACATACATACCCATATTATATTGAAAAAACATTCAACAACCTTGGCACGGAATACTATACCTACACTGCCAGAATAAAATATGCAGAGGTGACATTACCAAGTGGAGCGAAGGAACACAAGCCTTTGAAGCCAAACACAAAATATTATATAAAGGTAAGGGCTTACAAAAAAGACCCTTCAAATATGGAGGCAATTACACGTTCAAAATATATCGGGCCTGTAAATACTAGAACCGAATTCAATCAAGGTGATTATGATGATGACGACGATAATACAAATATTACGTCAAAATTCCTTGATATGCTTGATAAGCTTGAACAGGGACTATACTGGGATGTAAACAAGGGCAGCAGCAATACCATGGAAAAGGTGTATGTAAAGGATGACAAGGTAGTAAACCTACTTGAAGGTCCCGGATATTACTCCTGTACTATAGACATATCCCAGACACCCGCATATATAAATACTGATGAGGTATATATGGCTAAAAACATATTAACGGCCATGAAGACCTATAACAAGAGTGTAATCATTAAGACAAAGGATATTGAATACACGATAAGGCCTGATACCTTTGATATTAATAATATGGAGGAGTTCAAAAAGGCCAAGGCAGCAGCGGGTGCAAAAGATGTATATCTTAAACTTGACAATATACAGACCGGGGAAGTACAACCAAAGGCACCTGCAAATACTACTTCCGCATCCAAGGTAAATATTATTACTGCACAAGCAGTTGCAAGCAGAGAGACCAGTGAAAACATAAAGAATATGATAAAAGACAAGCTGTACAATGAAGACATTGGTATAATAAAGAAAAAGCTTGATGTAATTAAAAATCCCAACAACCCTAACACAAAGGGAAGTGATGCCAGCATTGACAAGTATTTAAACCAGCTCATTGAGGAGATAAAGAGTGAATTGTCATATTTCATAGATGATACCCTGAATGGTGCCAACTATTCAACTGGATTCTTCGCAGAGAAATATGATATTACGGGCTATAATTCTCCAATGTCTGTTAAAATGTCATATAAGGGAAACACTGTTGCAAATCCGTATGTACTGTACGGGAATGCAGGAGACTGGCATAAGTTGACACAAAACTTAAAGTATGATACAGGATATGTTACATTCTTTGTAGCAAGTCCCGGAAAATATACAGTGTTTGCCGGAAAGGATGTAACCTCAACAATAGGTGAGGATAGTCCTGCTAAACCATATATAACAAAGCTTGCAGGGAAGTATGACCTGGCACTTGTATTCTCAGGAGCAGGAGAGTCATATAACCCGGAATTGAGTGTATCAGTGAAAGAGGCCATTACACTGTATGAGCTTGTATCCGATTCACAGGTGGACAGCACTACGGATGTAAAAATAAAGGCAAAGAACTATGGCCTTGACAAAATAATAAATGTAAATAACATAAACAGAAACATATCAAGACAGGAAACGGCGGCATTGATAATAAAGCTTTACTGCCAGAGAACCGGAGCGGATTACGAGAGATTGAGGGCATCTTATAATAAAATAATTAAAGATGATTCAGCTATTGGAGCAAAATATGCAACACCTGTATATGCATGTCTCAATATGAATATCATGACCCTTGATACAGGCTCGAAATTCAATCCATCGCTATCAATAAATAGAAAAGACATTGCAGTTGCATTCGAAAAGATGCTTGAAGCATAGTTAACTTGTATGTATACCCGCCGGTAATACCGGCATGTGGAGGTCAAAGATGAGGACAAAAAGGATATTTGCAGCTTTAGTATTATTGATATTTTTTATAACGACATATGGTGCGGTGTATGCAGCGCCCATTGATGTACCCATACCAGCCGCACCTACACAGCTGTCAATACCGAAAAACGGTCAAGGCACAGAGCCTAGCATAGGATATGATTCGGCAGACGGGGGAAAATCAGGCTATTATGCAGACTTTCAGTGGCAGGTAGCAAATCCTGCAGGTAAGTATGTAAATATATACTTACAGGAATCCCCGAAAGGCTACAGAACTGCAAAACCTACATATTTAAAGGAGAAAGATCTTCCTGCAATTACAACACCAATTAGAATGAGAGATCTTACCTCGGGAACTGTATATACTGCAAGTTCAAAAGCCTATGCAACAGAGGTTGACCCTTTAACTGGACAAGTATATAAATCAGGTGAGTCTGACAGCTCAAACCTTGTAAAATTTATGACTGACATAAACATACAGTGTATTACCTCAGGAACCAATAAAATAAAGATAATTTGGGATGATGTCTGGAATGACGGTAAGAGAATAAATTATCAACTTTATGTTTCAGAAAACAGGGATTTTGCCAATACGCTTCCTATAACTGTTACACAGGAACAGATAAGCTCAACCGGGCCGGTATACGCTCATCAAACTGATGGAACGCTGGAGTATGAGCATACTGTGAAAGATCCGGGCAGAGTGTATTATGTCAAGATTGTTCCTGTTGTATCCGACCAGTCAATTATTAAAACGTCACAAACCAAAACAATTTTGGTAAGTACATATATATTAGTAAAAACATCAAGAGTTTCAACAACGGATGACGGAACAATATGGCGACTTGATTGGAGTCCTGTTATTACAGGTCTTTCATCCTCCAACATAACCGTTCAGTATCAGATAAACAGATTTGAAGCGGATAATATGCCAAAGATTATAATGGTAGAAACCGGTACAACCACGTTTATAACTGTCCCCGAAGGACAGGAAAACAGCTACATGATAAGGGCAATAGTAAAAAAGGACGGACTACCCTATTACCCAAGCAATATAGATATAGTTTCAGACAAGGTTACATTGAAGGAGAGCGATGTTCCTGCAACGCCTTCAACCCCTGAATTGGTACCTCAGTTCAAGGATTCAACTGATGCTGTTATAATAGCCTACGAAGATGTCAAGGACACTAACGGGGTAGTCATTAAAAAAGGAGAACTTGGAAAGGACACGGCAACTATATTATGGCGTCTGCCTAAAAAAGCCGATGGTACCATAGACTCCGATGTTGTGTATGATTTATGGCTATTGGAGGATTCCGGCGTGATTGATGAGCCTCCAGTGGAAACAAAGATACAGACAAGCTTTAAGCCGGGTGATGCAAACTTAGTAAAGGATGAATCAAATAATGGAAGGATTGTAGGCTACAAATACAAAATTGAAAACCTTCAGCCAAACCATACATATTATTTGCGAATAGCAGCAAAGAAAACCTTTGCTGAGGAAAAGGAAGGAATCATTCAGAATGTTGAACATATTTCAACCGCGGCACTCAAGGTAATTGTTACACTGCCGGGAGGGTTAATAGATACCCCGTTGATACCGTCAAATCCACCACTTCAGATAAGAAAGCAGGAAGACGGAATCAAAGACATGATTACCGATACGGGCATAACAATCCAGTTGAAGAACAGGTGGTTCGAACAGTTTGACCCTGCAACGGGAAGATGGTCATATGTACAGGCCGACAAGGCATCTATGTCAGATGTACCTCCATATAATCCCCAAACAACACCACCGGATAATCAGAACTACAGAAAAGTCGAATATGACCCGGCAGTAACTCTGTATGTGGGTTGCACCGAGTACACTCCGGAAATTGATATATCAGCAATAAATACATACAAACTGGAAAAGGTTTCTACAACCCCAAATGACGATCTGGAAGACATGTACCTGAATGTACCTGAAAATGTACCAGTTCCGGCTACGGGTACTCCTGTTTATGCTAAGCATAACGTAGTTGTACCTGTAAATGACTTAAAGCCTAATACAACCTACATACTGTGGGTAAGAGCATCCAGGGACGGTAATCCGCCTTTATTATCAGATGTTTCCAATCCGATAATCTTTACCACATTACCTACCCCGGGCGATACTATAGAAAAGCCTGTAGTTCCTGATCTGAGGTGTACAAATGTTTCAGATACTTTTGCTGATTTGGCATGGAATTACAAGGAGCAGAACACCTATTATCTGAAATACGGTAACGTAGATGACGTAACAAAGGCGCAAGGCTCTTTAACAATTACAGGCGAACAGATAAAAAAATCGGGCCTCGATTATGTTAGGGTAACAGGGTTGACAGCAGACACCCAGTATTATTTCTGGATACAGGCAGAAGCCTTTAATTCCGACTTGTCTGCCAGTGAAAAGTCAGAGTGGAGTGATTCACTGCCTTTAAGGACATTAAAGCTGATGCCTCCCTCAACACCAAGAGGATTCGGAGTTAAGAATACTAAAGACGCAGTGACTAAGAACAGCATAACCTTTGAATGGATTCAGGAACCGGGACTTACGTATATACTTGAAATTGCAGGAAAAATAGACTATTCCGATGCAAAGGTGTACGAGTGCGGAAGTGTTACCGAATTCAAAGTTGAAGGACTTACCTCCAATTTCAGATATTTTGCAAGGCTATATGCATATGACCCGGTTAAAAAACTTCGTTCACTGCCTACACAGAGTATCAGTGTAAGAACGTTGAGGAGCAGTGATGACTATGACTCTGATCAGGATGTAGACCATCCGATAACAGGTGATGTCATAGAAAAAGCACCAACCATTGTAAACGGCACATGGGTAGTTAAGATAACAGGGGTAAATGCGGACAGACTTGTACAGATAATAATGACAGACAATATACTTGACTACACTGTTGATATATCCAAGCCGCCGGCACCTGCAACAAATATATCCCTTATGATATCAAAAAAGGTGTTTGACAAACTGGATCAGCTTAAAGAGAATATTGCCTTCAAAACTGCGGTTGTTTCATATAATCTGAAAGCAGGAATACTTTCAAATGTTACAACTGCTGATACAACGAAGGAGCAGATATATACCTTTGATATTGTACTAACACCTCAGAAACCATCGGCCCGGGCAAATGAGCTTATAATAAGGCAGCCACTGGCGCAGATGGGGGTTACACTAGACACCGGTGCAAGTATAATGACTATATCAAAATTTGCAATACCACTGATAGTCAGTTATCCCTATACAAACTCAATGGATTATGTTGAGGGGCAGACCTTGGGATACCTCTACAGCGGAGTAACAAATAGCTGGGAACAGAAAGCTACGTCAAACAAATTTGATATAGACAACAGTAAGGGCTTTATAAGCTTACAGTCTGAGGTTCCGGGACTTTATGCACTTGCTGACAGAACCAATAACTTGTTTGATGATATATACGGCCATACGTATGAAGACTCTATCCTGAATGTTGCAATGGCTCATAAGCTTAAAAGCATAACAAGCCGCATGTTCAATCCTGACAAGACTGCAACATTGGGAGAAGCGGTAAAACTGGCATTTGACAGTCTTGAATATACTTATGGCAGTGATTATATGGATCTGGCAATAAAGACAGGATTAAGCAAGACCGGAAAAACAGCTTCCACAGCCCTTACAAGACAGGATGCTGCATGTTTAGTGACAGTATTATATGAAATGAAAACTAATACAAGGGTTAACGGAAACAAGGACGTAATCTCCATGTATAAAGACTATGGAAAGATAGACAAGACAATCCTTAATAAAGTTGCCTTTGCGGCTGAAAACGGATTCTTGCCATATCAGTCATCGACATTATTTAACCCTACCCAGAGTGTTACAAGAGGCGAACTCATGTATATGCTTGAAAAGGCTCTGGTACTTGCAGGAGACATATAAACAAAGGACGGAGAACTCAATGAAAAAACGCATTACCGGATACATTGCGATATTATTAGCGGCAGTAGTATTGTTTACAGTCGGAGTACAGGACGTTCAGGCACATGGCGTAAAAGTGACGACACAGAAGATTGACGGTAAATATAAGATTACTCTTTCAAGCCAGGAATCAGGGCTGGGTGTAAATATACTGGCGTTCAGTATTTCAAAGGGTAAAACAATAAATGTTGCTTACACATTAAAGAAGGGTGCAGCGACTTCTGCTTCCACAGAAATTGCTGAGTCAATAGTTCTGGCACCTTTCAGAGTGGTAACAACAAATTCTGATGATATAGACGGAAGACCCTTCTCAGATATTGCTAATACCGAGTTTGATGAATACATCAGGCATTTGCACGATGTGGGAATAACTTCCGGATTTTCAGACGGAACCTTTCGTCCTGGTAATACACTTTCACGTGCTGAGGCAGCTACAATGCTGTCAGTGGCATTAAACTTAAAGCCTGACGATTCACAAAATACCAGGTTAAAGGATGTAAATGGTCATTGGGGAAGAAAGTACATAAACGCCGTTGTGAACAAAGGGATAATGACAGGGTACTCGGATAAGACCTTCAGACCCAATAATAAAATAACCGTTGCAGAGGTTTGTACAATAATAAGCAAATCCTTTAGCTTTAAAACAAAAGCGCAAGGAACATTTGGAAAATTAAAGAAAAACCAATGGTATTCAGCATATGTACAAAACATATTTAACTTAAAAATTTTAACTATTGAGGATAGTATATACAAAAACTTCTCCGAAAATGGAAATATTTCCAGAGGCAACTTCGCAATGATGCTCAGCAGAGCACTTTCAACGTATTAAAAAACGAAAACTACTAGAAAACTTATCATGTATACGACTTTTTCAAAAAGGTAATAATTTTATTATCTTGATCTGATTTTGATTGAATTAAAGACAAAATCGACAAGGTAATCTAATTATTATAAGGTGGAGTATATATGAGAAAGTTTTCTTTTGTTTTATTAGCCATTTTACTGGTTATAGCAATTCTTGGATCTGCATACTACATAACAGGAAAAACCAACATTGGTGAGGGACAAATTTCAATTAAGGATGCATTTAGCTACTCGGGAGCTAATATGGTAGTCAACGATGTATACTTTTTTAGTAGGGCATCAGATAAATATAAGACTGTAAGTGAGCTATCAAAAGTATGCGAGGACGTATTTAAAACCTTGGGAATAACCAAGTACTCTAAAAATACAAACAGCTCAGACAATCTGGCAAAAACAGACATGCAAGGAACGACAAGGGATGGCGTTAAAATATCCGGAATGGCAAGTATTGTTGGGAATAAGTCGGGTAATAGAGACAAATATATAACTATAGATGCAACTGAGGCAGGAGACGGGAAAGCATTACTGCTGAGAAAAAAAATTGAAGATGTATTTAAAAAGCACAAACTTAAAGCTGAAATAAACTCATGTATTACCGGGACATATGAAGGAAATCTAAAAGATAACCAATTAGAAAACATTTGCAGAAAAATACTTAATGAAAGTTCAGCCAAAAAAATTGATAGCTTCAGGCAGCAAAATGAAATCAGTGTATCAGCTTTTTCTCCTTTGATAGGGGATAAGCTAAGAGTTGGCGGCAAAAATGTAAATCTCGGAATAGCATTTAGGTACAACAAGCTAGAAAACAGGACATATTTATGGGTGGCAACACCTGTAGTCAATGCAGAGTATTAAACAAATGAAAAAATATTAAAAACGAAAGGAAGAGCTCACTTGGCTAAATATGTAATCAGTGAAGGTGTGCCTTTGAGAGGCTGTGTAAAAGTAGATGGTGCAAAAAATGCAGTTCTTCCAATAATAGCAGCGTCCCTGCTAAGCGATTCAAAAAGTATTATAGAAGAAGTGCCCGACTTGAATGATGTGAGGATAATGTGTGATTTATTAAAGTGTCTGGGGGCAGATGTTCAAAAGCAATCCCAACCCACAACCATATCCTTCGAGACTAGGAAAATAACAAACTCAACTGCCCCCTATGAACTGGTAAACAAGCTTAGAGCGTCCTTCCTGGTAATGGGCCCCATGCTTGCCAGAACAGGCTATGTGAGGGTTGCATTGCCGGGAGGCTGTCCCATAGGATCAAGACCGGTTGATTTACACCTGAAAGGGTTTGCCGCTCTAGGTGCAGAGATAACTCAGGGGCACGGCTATATTGAAGCCAGAAAAAATAAAAAACTGGTAGGAAGCAAGATTTATCTTGATTTTCCCAGTGTAGGTGCAACTGAAAATATCATGATGGCAGCAGTAATGGCGGAAGGTCAGACAACAATAGAGAATGCTGCCAATGAGCCTGAGATAGTTGACTTGGCAAGCTATCTAAACGAAATGGGAGCAAATGTAGTAGGAGCAGGTACTGACACCATAAGGATTGAGGGTGTTACAAGCATGAAGGGATGTACCCATACAGTAATTCCGGACCGTATTGAGGCAGGTACATTTATGATAGCTGCTGCAATGACCAACGGTGAAATAAGAATTGAAAATGTAGTACCCGACCACCTGAAACCCGTAGTTGCAAAGCTAAAGGAAACAGGCCTGGAAATTTCAGAGGAATTGACGGCAATAACGGTAAAAAGTACCGGTGCATTAAAGCCAATAGATGTAAAAACATTACCATATCCGGGATTTCCCACTGATATGCAGGCTCAAATGACATCAATGCTTTCCTGTATTCCGGGTACAAGTATGGTAATAGAAACTATATTTGAGAACAGGTTTATGCACATAAGTGAATTGAAGAGGATGGGTGCAAATATAAAAATAGATGGAAGAACCGCCGTAATTGAAGGGAAACCGTGTCTTACAGGCGCATGTGTCAAAGCCACAGATTTGAGAGCAGGTGCGGCACTGGTACTGGCGGGCCTTGCAGCAGAGGGAGCAACAGAGATAGGTGAAATACAGCACATCGACAGGGGATATTCAGGGTTTGCAGAAAAGCTGAAATCTCTTGGGGCAAAAATAGAGCGGATTGAGGATTAGAGGGTAATATTATTATATTAAATATATATTAAAAAACGGGCATACATATATGGTAAGCCCGTTTTTTGCATGTTAATATATAAATGTGTCAATTCATAAAAAATCCTTTAATGAATATATATAATCAATGGCACTGTAAAGTGTCGGTATATTGATTAGGCACGTTGGGACATGGGTGGGTAAAATGAAAAAAGTTATCAGCTATATATTATTGATGGCTATTATTGTTGTATTGGTACCTTTCGGGATTATTCGGTTGAATGGTAAAGAGGAAGGCCCGATACAGGTTCCGGATAAAATAGAGTCAAATACCGGTACTGAAAAGCCGGAAACTGCAATCACCATAAATGTTTACATACATACTCAAAAAAAAACCGTGAAAATGTATTTGGAAGACTATATTAAAGGAGTTTTAGCCGCAGAAATGCCTGCAGAATTTAATATAGAGGCTTTAAAAGCACAGGCTGTTGCTGCCAGGACGTATGCACTGGGAAGGGCGTCCAAGCTGTATGGCTCTGTGGGTGTACATGATGATGCGGATGTGTGTACAGACCCCGGGCATTGTCAGGCGTGGATTAGCAAGGAACATGCCATGAAAAACTGGGGACTCTTTTCTTCCTTTAAATACTGGAACAAAATAACCAGAGCGGTTAATGAAACTCAAGGTCAGATTATAGAATATAACAAATTACTTATAAATCCATTATTCCATTCCAACAGCGGCGGACACACTGAAAATGTAGAAGATGTCTGGGACGGGACAAGTGAGCCCTATCTAAAAGGGGTTAAAAGCATGGGTGAGGATAAATTCAGGGAGTATGAAAGTACTGTTGAGTTGTCTGAAACTGAAATGATTAATACCTTGAAAAAAAACAATCCAAAGATAAAGATAAATGGCAAGGATTTACTTGCAAACATTAAAATAAACGGATATTCCTCAGGTAACAGAATATTAAGTATGAATATTGGCAATGTAAAAGTAAAAGGAACTGATTTCAGGAAGATGTTTAATCTGAAATCTACAAACTTTAAATTAAAAAGGCTTGCCGGGGATAAAATATCTATTACAACTCATGGTTACGGTCACGGGGTAGGCATGAGCCAGTGCGGTGCCAATTATATGGCCCAAAAGGGAAGCGATTACAAGCAGATTTTGAAACATTACTATAAAGGGGTTGAAATAACAAAATTAGATTTATCTAAGAAAAATTAATTCCACTTATCTCATGTATATTGTTGCCAATATAGGAAACAATATTTAATGGAGGTGGAATATAAAATATGAAGAAACTTATTCCAGACGAAAATAATTGGAAAAACAAACTGTCTAAATTTTTTAGAAGCAAAGGACTTTATGTAGTTTTGGCAGTTTGTATAATAGTTGTGGCGGCAACGGCAATATTATTGACAACTCAAAACATGAACTCTGATGTCGGCATGGATACCGGAAAAATAATTCCCGGTGAAGCTGCCAATGCTGGTCAGGACGATGCATCAAAAGCAGTATCCGGCAAACTGGACAAGACTGGATCCGCAAATCAGGCTGCAGGTGCAAACAATGGACAGTTAGCGGCAAATGAGACTGCAAAGTCGACACCAACACCACCAAAATCAGGTACCGGTAAAAGCAGTAAAAGTGCCTCAGCAAATGCTATTATTAAATTCAGTTTCAGGCCGGTACAAGGTCCTATTATGAAAGACTTTACTCGGGACATCAATACCTTCTCAGAATCAAAAACACTGGGAGATATAAGAGCACATGATGGTATTGATTTTAAAGTAGAGAAGCTTACAAAAGTTAGGGCTGTTGCATCCGGTACAATATCAAAGGTTGAGGATAGTCCCAATGGTATAACTGTTGAGATAACCCATTCAAATAACTTGAAGACCAGATATGCAGGATTGTCCAAGCAGAATTTGGAGGACATAAGCTGTGGGTTGAAGGTTAAAGCCAATGATATAATAGGCCTTGTGGGAGATCCTATTCAGATCGAATGTGAAGACGGTCCCCACCTACATTTTCAGGTTTTGAAGAACGGCAGATCAGTTGATCCGTCACCATATTTAAGTGTACCGTCAACTGCCAAGGGACAGGGTAAATAGTAAATTAATACACTCATAATAAATAGGTGAAGTACCGCATATCTTCGTATTTAGATTGTGGTACTTCTCTTTGTATACGGATTTATGGTACTGTACACAGGCATTGCCGTAGGTATTATTGTATTATTGGTACTTAAATAGTAAAATAATAAATATAATTAAGTAATATAAATAGAATATTTGTGGGGGTAACCAGATGTCAAAGAAACGTGTAGCTATTATTTTTGGCGGGCAGTCATCTGAGCATGAAGTTTCAAGAGTATCGGCCCAGTCGGTAATAGAAAATATAGACAAGCAAAAATATGAGGTTGAAACCATAGGAATTACAAAGAACGGACAGTGGCTTAAATATGACGGGCCGGTCGATAAAATAGGAAGTGGCGAGTGGGAGGCGGTTGCACAAAAAAAGCTTCTTCTAAATAAGCCTTCGGAAAATAACACTGATTCTGAAATAACTACAGTGAATTCTGCAAGGAAGATTATAGCAGGAAATCAAAAAGCTCCTATTGATGTCGTATTTCCGGTACTACACGGTTGTAACGGTGAGGATGGAACTATTCAGGGACTTTTTGAGCTTGCGGGAATTCCCTACGTAGGCTGCGGTGTACTTGGCGCAGCGGTTGGAATGGATAAGGCATACTCAAAGATAATATTTGAAAAAGAAGGTCTTCCACAAGGAGACTATCTTGTGTTTAACAGAAAACAGGTAAATAACCGAATGGATGACGTTGTTGCTCAAGTAGAAGGCAGACTTACATATCCATGTTTTGTAAAACCGTCCAATGCAGGTTCTTCTGTTGGTGTAAACAAAGCTTCTGACAGGGAAAGCCTTGAAGAGGCTCTGATTATTGCAGCTAAAAACGACAGAAGAATTCTTGTAGAAGAATTTATTGACGGAAGGGAAATCGAATGTGCTGTTCTGGGGAATGACGATCCGGTTGCATCAACTGTGGGAGAAGTAGTACCGTATAATGAATTCTATGATTATGAGGCAAAATATCAGGTAGGAGACAGCTCAAAAGTAGTGATTCCGGCGGAAAATCTGCCCGAGGAAACTGTAGCAAAAATCAGGGAGTATGCTGTAAGAGCCTTCAAGTGCCTTGATTGTGCCGGATTATCCAGAGTAGACTTCTTCGTACAAAAGAAAACAGGGGAAATTTACATAAATGAAATAAACACTCTCCCGGGGTTTACCCAGATAAGCATGTACCCGAAGCTTTGGGCTGCAAGCGGTATTCCTTATCCGGAGCTGATTGATAAACTTATTAATCTGGCTTTTGAGAGATATGAGGACACCAGAAGAGAGTATACAAATACACCGGACTAAATAAATGTTGAAAAAATTACCGCAAATGTATATTATATTGAAAGTACAAAAGGTTTCGAGGAGGAGACTGAATGAGTAAAGATGTGATAATAAACGTAAAGGGTGTTCAGACAGGTGACGACAATGACCCCAATGCCCTTGAACTTATCACAGAGGGGAAGTACTATCAGAAGGGCGGTAATTATTATATTACCTACAAAGAAAGCGAAGTAACCGGAATGGAAGGGACTACCACCACATTGAAGGTAGGAGAGGGAGTCGTTACCCTTATGCGATTTGGAAAGGTTAATTCGCAGTTTGTTTTTCAAAAAGGTCAGAAGCATGTTTCAAGCTATAATACAGAGTACGGAAGCTTTACAATAGGGGTTTACGCAAATAATGTAGATATAAACATAAATGAAACAGGCGGAGAAATAAGAATAGGTTATCAGATTGAAATAGACAACCAAGGTTCAGGAAGAAATGATTTTTATATGTTAATCAGGGAGGCAGGAACTGCAAATGAAAAATATAAACTCGGAAATACGCCAGCAAATTAAGGATGCTGTTATCAATTCAATAAACAAGTCTGTTGAAGTCGGTGAGTTTCCAGCACTGGAAATAACGGATATTACCATTGAAATACCAAGGGAAAAAGGCTATGGCGATTTTTCAACAAATGTAGCAATGCAGATTACCAAAACCGCAAGAAAGGCACCCAGGCAAATAGCTGATACTATAATAAAAAACATAAGTACAGATGGCACATATATAGAGAAAGTTGAGTGTGCTGGCCCCGGCTTTATCAACTTTACACTGGATAACAAGTATCTTTATGAAACAATCAATATAATACAGCAGGAAAAAGAAAACTATGGACGTATTAATATCGGTAACGGTAAAAAGGTTATGGTTGAGTTTGTAAGTGCAAACCCAACAGGGCCGCTCCATATGGGAAATGCCAGAGGTGGAGCACTTGGAGACTGTATAGCAAGTGTACTGGATGCTGCAGGCTATGATGTTACAAGAGAATTTTTAATAAATGATGCCGGCAATCAGATAGGAAAATTTGGTACTTCACTTGAAGCGAGATATATTCAGCTAATAAAGGGTGAGGATGCCATAGAGTTCCCGGAAGACGGATATCATGGTGAAGATATCGCAGAACATATGAAGGATTTTATAGCAATACACGGAGACAAATACATCAATACCGACTCTGAGGAGCGGAAGAAGGTGTTTGTTGACTTTGCACTGCCAAGAAATATAGCAAAGATAAAGGAAGGCCTGGAAAGCTACGGAATACATTTCGATGTGTGGTTTTCAGAACAGACACTGCACAAAAGCGGCGAAGTAGCAGAAACGATACAGCTTCTCAAGGACAGGGATTGTACCGTTGAAAAAGAGGGTGCTCTTTGGCTCAAAGGTTCAGTCATAGGCAGTGAAAAAGATGAGGTTCTGGTAAGAAATAACGGTATTCCTACTTATTTTGCAGCAGATATAGCCTATCATAGAAATAAGTTTGAAAAGAGAAGTTTTGAGTGGGTTATAAATCTCTGGGGTGCCGATCACCATGGTCACGTAGCAAGGATGAAGGCGGCTATGGCTGCACTGGGAATTGACCCTGATAAACTGGATGTAGTACTGTTCCAGTTAGTAAGACTGTACAGAAATGGCGAGATTGCCAGAATGTCAAAAAGAACAGGTAAGTCAATATCCCTTATGGACTTGGTTGAAGAGGTAGGAAGAGACGGAGTAAGATTCTTCTTTAACACAAAAGCCTCAGGCAGTCATTTAGATTTTGACCTTGACCTGGCCGTTAAGGAGTCCAACGAAAACCCTGTATTTTATGTGCAGTATGCACATGCCAGAATTTGCAGCATGTTCAAGCTCCTTGAAAGCGAAGGCGTCAGGATTCCTGCAGCAGATGAAATAAAGCCTGAACTACTTGACAAACCCGAAGAACTTGAACTTATCAGGAAGCTTTCAGAATATCCTGACGAAGTGAGGATATCCGCTGAAACTCTGGAACCAAGCAGACTTACCAGATATGTTCACGAGGTTGCTTCAACCTTCCACAGCTTCTACAATGCATGTAGGGTAAGGGGAGAGGAAGAGGAGCTTATGAAAGCAAGGCTTGTACTTGTTAACTGTACAAGAATCGTAATAAAGAATGTTCTTGATTTGCTGAGTATAAATGCCCCTGAGAGAATGTAACAATAGCATAAATAAAGCCGGCCCTTCATTCTAAAAGTGAAGTGAGCCGGCTTTTTTGATGGGTATTATTATGTCTTACGGTAAATATGTATAAATTTTGCTGTCTGTAGGACTTAATGTAACACCTTTTATTTTGAACAAATCACTTAAAGTTACAAAGGTATAACCCTGACTCTGAAGCGTAGGAATTATAATATCAAGGGCTTCAGGAGTTGGGTGAGGTAAAGGCTGAACATCATGCATAAGGAATATTGCGCCGTCTCTTGCTCCTGCAATTATATCATTTGCTCTTTGCTGGGCCGTAGTTGACTGAGACCAGTCATTACAAGTTACACCTTGTACAAATGTCAAATCGATGGCATCAAACATTGAACCGCCTGTATTCAGGTTTGGTGCACGGAAGAATTTGGGGGTAGTTCCTGAGTATTTTATTATAGCAGCAGTTGTGTCATCCACAGACTTCTTAATAGCTGAGTAAGACATTCCACCCATATTGTCATATGCCCATGAGTGGTTTCCAATTTCACAGCCGGAGCTTATAATTCTTTTAATTACAGATGCGGTAGAATCATTGACTTTTTGTCCTATCATCATAAATGTAGCAGGGACATGATATTTGTCCAGTTTATCCAATACTTTCGGAGTAAGTGTTACGTCAGGCCCATCATCAAATGTCAGAGCAACAACCTTTCCTGTTATTGGTGGAGTACCTACAGGTAAAGTAATTGACCCTAACAGGAACTTCTTAAGATTAGCAAAATCGATTGCATCCACAGTCTTATCAAAGTTAGTGTCGGCAGCTGTGAGGTTAGCGATTGTACCTTTACCCAAAAGGTATGCTTTTACAGTTGCATAGTCAATCGAATCAACGACTCCGTCGTTATTTACATCACCGTATTTTACGGTATCTGCAGCTTTACTTACAGGGTTCATTACAAGTACAGAAGCTGCAACCAGGGACACAGCAAGAAGTCCCTTAAAAGCCTTTCTTAAATTAAACATAAATTTTTGCCTCCTCATTAATAAAAAATTGTTTTGAAATAAAAAAGAACCTTTTTATCAATCCTCCTTTATTGTAGATATTAAACAGTAGTTTTAGACGAAGTTAGGTTGGTATCAGTCTGGAATTATAATAATTATATTCTTGATAATATACCGATTATACTGCTTGTACATATTATATAATAGGTATATAGAAATTTCTAGGCAAATATCTATTATTTGTAAAGGATATTTATAAAAGACGCTATAAAAATACTCCTCAGGCTTTATAGGCACTGAGGAGTATTGATATATTAGGTGTGTTTTAATTAAATTTTAAACCCTGCAACATATTTCCTAAGACTTTCAGATGACTTCTTTGAGACTTCTGAAAGATTGACTACTTCAGAACCCTTTACTAGCATATCAGAAGTCCTGGAAGCAATATTCGTTGTTCCTGCTGCACTTTCGTTAGCAGAAATGGTTACTTCATTAATGGCTTTTAGCATATTCCCAATTGATACCATAAGTTCCTGGGAAGTGGAAGTGAATTCCATAACCAGATTGTCAATACGCCCGGCATCATCACTGTACTGCTCGCTTGCAGCGGTCTGGCTTGTATAGTCTGGAATAACGGTGTTTTCTATAAACGCCAATATGTTTTTGGAGCTGGTTACCAGATCTTCAACTGACTTAAACACTTCCTTGGTTACACCCTGTATTTCACTGACCGCTATTTTTGAATCTTCAGCAAGCTTTCTTATTTCATCAGCAACTACAGCAAAACCCCTACCGGCTTCACCTGCACGGGAGGCTTCAATAGCTGCATTCAATGAGAGTAAGTTGGTTTGGGTGGTTATCTGCATAATGGACTCTGACAGCACTCTGATTTTTTCTATGGACTGTGCATGTTCAATAGCTGTTGTCAGCTCATGGTTCGCTGAATCATATACACTATATGCATGGTCTTTTGACTTTTTGGCTGAAATCATGAGCAACTCGGCACGTTTACTAATATCCTGAGCTGCGAAGGAAGTTTCCTGAGCCTTAGTTGAAATATTTTCCACAGCTGATTCTATATCTGCCGATGTTGCATTCATTTCCTCCATAGCAGCGGCAGTTTCTTCCATACCGGCTGACAGTTCTTCCGTAGTTGCTGAAATTTCTTCTATAGATGAATTCAAATCAGTTATACTGACAATGGATGTTCTAACAGATTCGTCTATGTTCCCGGATTCACTGTTGATAGTTTTAATAATCCCTGTAACAGAAATATGTAGTGCATTTGCAGACCTTGCCATATGTCCTATTTCGCTTGAATTTTTGAGTATTTTTTCGGGTAGTGACACACTGAAATCACCCTCAGAAAACTTATTAAGGCAATCATTGATTTTTTTGATAGCTCTTGACATACTGTCTCCGATAAGGTAGGAAAAAGCAGCTCCGAAAAGAAGAATAATTAATACAATGACAGCTATATTAACAAGAATATCGCTGATTTGTTTGTCTACAACGGATTTATCAATACCTGTAAACCACATACCGATGATCTTACCGTTGCCGTCCTTTAAGGGGGTATAGTATGTAAAGGCATTTTTTCCTGCAACCAAGGCAACACCATTGTATTCATTGCCTTTTACCAAAACTTTTTCTATAACTTCTTTTGACGCTTTAGTACCGATTGCTCTTTGTCCATTCTCCTGCAAAACGTTGGTAGATACTCTTGTGTCATTTCTGAATATTGTTGCCAGATTCCCGGTACTTTTATTAATGTGATCCACAAACTGCGTATCGTCATTAACAACATGATCTCCTTTTAACAGAGAATCCCCGACAATTTTCCAATCTCCGGGGTATTTTTCATCAAGAAATGACAGAGCTAAATTTGCACTGGATTTTATATTATACTCATATTGGTCTTTAACCAATTTGGAAACCATAAAATTCATAAGCAGAAATATAGCCAGAGCAAATAACAGAAGTACTGAAGAAAAAGATAAAACGAGTTTAGTTTTAATTTTCATTATACTGTCTCCTTTGTTAATTTGGGATTAAAGATATTTTATGTAACATTAAAAGTTACTAAGATTTAACATATCCTAAATTTTACCACAAATTCGGCACACCAAACATAGTTTTACATATTTATATCGGTACCATATAAATAGTACTATAGTGCTATTTTTTAGAATATTGTGCCATATTATAGTTGTAATAAAACTTTAATAAAAAAATATGGTAAAAACCCGATATAATTAATATGAATAATATAACTTACTTGGAAAACAGGAGTCAGAAAAATGAATCTATTCAAGATGAAAAATAAAAAGGGCGGAAAACTCATTTCAAAGGCAGCTGCGACAATACTGAGTATGACTCTTATTGCTCAGACCTTTGTTGTGGGTGCTGTAAATGAGAAGGTTGTAAATTCTTTTAATGCAGTTTCAACGGGACAGGCCGTTATAAATAATCTCAAATATACCGATATAGCCGGTCTTAACAGTAATTCTAAAAATTCCATATTTCAAAACGGAGCTTTGGGAATATACATAACACCCGGCAGTAAAAAATTTAACCCCAAAGGTTATATTTCAAAAGAAATGGCTCTTTACTTAATATATACCGCCGCAAACAGAGTCCGTGAGATAGATGAACAGGGACAAGCGCTTAACAGTGATCGGACGGTGAAGAAAACCAACCCACAGGACGTACTTTTTGACGGAAGCTTGCAGTTAGCGGCGAATGACGGACTCATATCCGAAACAGAACTGGCTGATGCAATGCAGGCAAACCAGAAAAAACTGGGGGCGGCAGACTTTAAGAGAAGTTCCCCGGTACAAAGGCAAGAGTTTGCAACCTGGATTGCAAAAGCGTTAATGATACCACCCGAACCACAGCAACAGGAGTTGCTAAATAACTTTTCCGACTGGAAAAGCTGCAAGCCTGAAAACGTGCCTTATCTGGAGGCTGTGCTGCGGGCAAAAATTATGAACGGAAACGGCTCGGGAAAATTTCTTCCAGCAGGACTGGTTACACGTCAGCAGTCAGCGGCAATTCTCAAAAATGCAGAAGATATTATATTGCCTATTAGAAAACTTGAACAAAGAAATGCTACTGTAGTAGGTATCCAACTGGGAAAAGATAATTCAAATGGAAACACAACTGCCTACACTACAATTACCTTAAGAAATTCCGACGGACTTCTGGATGAAATAACCGTGGTGAAAAGCAGCAGAAAGCCCATATCCAACACAAACGAACTAACAGGTTCTGCTTCTGCTTCATACAGTACGGAACTGCCTGTTTTTAAAAACGGAAAAATAACAAGTTCTACTGACTTGAAAACAGGTGACAGAATACAATACATAGCAGGAACTGAGGACAAGGTAGTCAGGTATGTCCGTGTTCTGGCAAAGAATGAAGTAGTCCCGGAAGAGGTGGAAAAAGGCTTATACGCAGGAATAGTTGAGGAAAATAACCCACAGCTTGGATATATTACTTTATACAATGAAGATGGTACGGGAAAAACTCCACTTGCACTTTCAAAACTCAGAACATATAACTATGCAGACCCCAATGATATTCAGGTATATAAAAATCATGTAGAAGCCGGGCTTGATGATATTGAAGCTGGGGATACGGTATTTATAAGGGTTGATTCAAATAATTTGGTAACCTCCGTAAGTAGTGTTGCAAATTACGTGGTAAAATACGGAAAGATTATTTCCAAAAAACTCAGTTCAATAATAGTAGAATTTGATAAGAAGCAGCAGAAGGCCTATAATATTGATGGTGCAAATGTAATCAAGGACGGGAAGCTTGTAAAATACAGTCAGCTTAAAGACGGTGATACTATAAAGCTCCTGATAAACGAAGCTCCTAATATGACAGTGTTAAAGGAAATCATGGTAGAAGGCGGAGACAAGCTTGTAGCTAATATATATAAGGGGAACTTTGACAACTACAATAGCATATCAAATACAATATATCTGGATGATCCATGGACTTTCAGAAACGGAAAGTGGATAAAGGACACTAACGGTTCAAAAGTAATAGAGCTTGGAAACAGTTTTATGGCTTATTTTGACGGACAAAAAAGAGCTTTAAAGGATCTTTCTATGTTGAAAGACAACACCGTTTATATTGCCAGCGAAAAAGATTATGGAAATGATGAACTTGCCGTTGTAGCTTCATTTACAGATAGTACAGACAAGGAAGTACCTTATGATGATAAGGTTTACATAACCGGAACAAACAGATTTGTACTTGAAAAGAATTTGGTAAATGTTACATATAACCCGGGAACAATTGTTGTAAAAGACGGACGCCTTGTTCAGGGAAGCAGTGTTTCAACAGATGATTACGCTTATGTTATGGCAAACAGGGACAATTCCGGTAGCAACAGTACTATAGTTGCGGGAGTGGTTTCAATAGAGCAGAGGCCGGGAACAGAGGCAGTTCAGCTATACAGAGGAAGAATCAGCGGTATAGACGAATACAATACGGTGACACTGGAATCCTATTCAAAACTAAACGGTACAAATTGGGATTATGCAAATACTCCAATGACCTTTAGCTTGTCCTCCAATACACGTATTACGGACACAGACGGAATAGTAGGACAGGGAGACTTTACTGGCGAAAACACTCAAAATACCTTTAAGGGCAGGACGGTTTATATACTGAGTGACGGAACAGATGCTGTAGAAATAAGTACGGCACCCTTCGGCAACTTTAATATTCAAGGTACAGTGAACAGTACTGCAGGAGGAACTTTGGCAGAAGATGGTTCCGTAGTACAGGAGCCTCAATCAATCCTTTTGAAAAATTGCAGGTATTACAATACTTCAGCACACCTTTGGGTAACTATGGGGGACAGTAATTTCAATATTCTCAAAAATTCACTGATTCTCAAAAACAACAAGAAGATTAATGCTGGCGAACTCAAAAAGGGAGATTCATTGAGAATACTCAAGAAGGATAATGCAGTTACAGGAGATGCTTATATTATTATAGTTGAATAACATAAATAGAGAGTGGAGGGTACATAAATTGCGGAACTTATTTTACCAAAGAAATAAAAAACATAGCATTTTAATAAAAACTGCAGGATTTGTTTTATCGGCTGCTTTGACAATAGGCATGGTAGCTCCCGGAACTGCTTATGCACTCCGTGGAGACAGCGGCTACGAAGGAGGTATTTCCTCCGGGGAAAATCCAAATGTTACAGTAACATCAACAACAAGCAAAATCAGTTATCAGTATCAGGAACCATTTTTTCTTACAGGAGCTCCAATAGTCCTGACGGGAACAATGACTATAAAAAAGGCACTTAAAACTGATTCCAAGTCAGGTGTTCAGACCCTTACAACAACATATGATTATAATGTACCAAACGCAAACAACAATTCTCTGGTGAGGAACATAGTAATGACCACCACAATAACTCCTAGAGCAAACGGTCAGAAAACAGAGACAACAAAGCTTTCAAGTGCCTCCGAGACATTAAAGCTCAACGGAAAAAGTTATTTTATATCAAAAAGTAATCCTAACGATTATATGATATCAGAGGCCATAACAAATGACTATCAGCCGGCAGTAAGCTATTTTGCAGGTACCCTCATAGGCAAGAAAACCTACCATGTAGGCACCAGCAATAGTACGGATATAATTGTAGTGGACTCCACCTGTAATACAGTGGGATATGACGAATACTGGAGTACCGCTGAAACCCAGACTATAAAGCAGACTATTACCAGCCGTAAAGCAGGACAATCTTCAATAGTATTGGGCAATGCAAACATAGACATATCAACTACTACAACAAAACAGTTGAAATACTATGAAAATCAACCTGAACAAATCAGCTTCGAAGGTGGCTACTATAAGACACAGTATAATGAAAACGTCTTAAAATATACAGCTAACCTGAAAGAGCTGGATAAAAGCGGAGCACCTACAAGTAAGACGGTAGCATATACAAAAAGTCTTAAACTTGAGAGTTTTCCATTTAACGACCCATTGGTTGCACCAAATCTCAAGAAGATAAAAGGTCATCCTGCAGAGGAGAGCATGGCTATAATGTTTGGTCTTGAGGCATATAAAGATATTGACCGGTTTAATCCACAGGAGTATATGAGCAGATCCGAGTTTGTTGATGCTTTCACAAAGATTGCACCTGCGGTACCTCTGGACCCGGTTTTCAAGCCTAAGACAACAAAAACCACAAGCTCCAGCAGAAAGAAAACACCTGTGGTATTGCTTTTTAAGGATGTTCCTGAAAAGAACAAATATTTTTTAAGTATAAATGATGCTGCAAACAGAGGAATGATATCAACAGGAGGCAACTTCAGGCCAGATGCAAAAATAACCTTGGCAGAAGCAGTTACCATGATAATCAATTCACTTGGTTTGAAAGGGCTTGCCCCCAACCCGTCACCTGTTACAAGCTTCAAGGATAACGACAAGATACCGGGCTATGCCAGGGCACCAATGTATGTTGCCGAGAAGATAGGCTTGATTCAGGAGGACAGCAAGGGCTATATTTACCCTACAGCAAAAATATCAAAGGCAAATGCTGCCAGACTTATGAAAGTATATATTGACTATATGAACAGCGGAATACGTGAAGAATATATGGAGCGTATTATCAGTTACAAATAACAGACCTGTTTGGAGGACTTTGAAAAATGAACAAATTAAAGCGGATTACGGGAATACTCCTTGCAATATCAATATCAATGACAGTATTTACTTCAGCAGCTTTTGCAGCCGATAGCAAATCTACAGATGGAGAATACCTGCAAAGCGTTATAGACCTGATAAAGCAGAAATACAACGGAAATGTCACAGATGATGAGCTTTTGCAGGGGGCTTTAAAGGGTATGTTTGATACTCTTGATCAGTATTCCGCATACTATACTCCCGAGGAATTCGATGAATTCTACGGTTCTCTTGAAGGAGCAGTTGAAGGAGTAGGTATTTCAATTGAGCAAATTGACAAGAAGCTGATAATTAACAAGGTATTTGCGAGTTCACCTGCCAAGAAGGCAGGTGTTCTTTCGGGAGACAGAATAGTACAGGTTAATGGAGAGTCCGTTCAGGGAAAGGAACTGGAGGAGGTTGTCTCCAAGATAAAAGGTACTGCCGGAACGAATGTCGAGCTGGGCTTAATGAGACAGGGAACAAAGAATATGCTAACTCTTGAGATGTCACGGGCACAGGTTGACTTGCCAAGTGTACATTACGAAATAAGAGGAAACATAGGATATATTCTGATAGATTCCTTTAGCCAGAATACTTCAGAAGGCGTATCGAAAGCGTTAAGCTATTTTGACAGTAAAAAAATTACAGCGGTTGTTCTGGATTTACGCAATAATCCCGGAGGATATCTTGAACAGGCCATTGAGGTCGCCCAAAATTTTGTTCCCAAAGGCATAATAACAACCATTGACTATAAAGATTCATCCTTGGCAGACAAAAAGTATTATTCCAAATTGGAGAAGATAAAATATAAACTTGCCGTTCTGGTAAATGAAAACACAGCCAGTGCAGCAGAAATACTCACAGGGGCAATAAAGGATACAAAAGCCGGTGTGGTAATCGGATGCAAAACCTTTGGAAAGGCCAAGGTTCAGGAATCCTTACCAATTCTGTCCGACGATGCATATGATAAGTATAACGATGGCAGTGAGAAAAAGTCTGCAAATGCCTATGACTATAATTCGTATATGACTGATTTATCAGGATGGGCAAAAATGACAATAGGCCTGTATTATACCCCAAACGGTAATTGTATTGACTTGAAGGGAATTGAACCTGACATACAAGTAAAGGAGTCAACACCCTCCGGCATACGTGTTAATCTGCTGGAGACTATGTCTCTTACAGTAAAGCCATCCTTAGGTACACATTATTATGATGTATTAAATGCAGAATGTGTCTTAAAGCTTTTGAAATATGATATAGGTACACCTGACTACATACTTGATAATAAATCTGTGGAAGCCATAAAGAAGTTCCAGAAGAGTAATAAGCTCAGCAGTTCCGGTATTCTTGACTTTAGTACTCAAAAACTTCTGAATAACAAGATTAATGAGATAAAACAGAAGCAAGATACAGTTTATTCCAAAGCTTTGTCTGAGATAATGAAATAATTGAAAAAATTAAGTAATTCAAATAAATATATTGACCTTTGTTTTGTCAAAATATAAAATATTAAAAGTATGAGTAAGATGGATAAGTATTGTCTTATTCATTAAACAACTAATTAAACAATGCATTTCTATATATTGTAATTATGTGAACATATCGAGAGGAGCAAAACAATGTCAGTAAAGTATATCTTCGTAACTGGTGGTGTGGTTTCCGGTTTAGGCAAAGGAATAACTGCAGCATCATTAGGAAGGCTTCTAAAAGCAAGAGGAGTACATGTCACTATCCAAAAATTCGACCCGTATATAAATGTTGATCCCGGAACTATGAGCCCTTATCAGCATGGAGAGGTTTTTGTAACGGAAGATGGAGCGGAAACAGACCTGGACTTAGGTCATTATGAAAGATTTATCGACGAAAATCTCAGCAAAAACAGTAATGTTACTACTGGTAAAATTTACTGGTCAGTTATCAGCAAAGAGAGAAAAGGTGATTTTCTCGGAGGTACGGTTCAAGTTATCCCACATATAACAAATGAAATAAAAGATAGAATTTACAGGGTTGGAAAGTCAGAAAGAACAGATGTCGTTATAACTGAAATCGGCGGAACAGTCGGTGATATCGAAAGTCTGCCTTTTCTGGAATCAATCAGACAAGTAGCTACCGAAGCCGGAAGAGAAAATGTAATGTATATACACGTTACGTTGGTTCCATATTTAGGTAAATCAGGAGAACTCAAAACAAAACCTACACAGCATAGTGTTAAGGAATTGAGAAGTATCGGAATTCAGCCAGACGTAATAGTATGCAGAACTGAAAAATATCTGTCACAGGATATGAAGGACAAGATCAGTCTGTTTTGTAATGTTCCTGAAGGTGCGGTTGTACAGAATCTTGATGCAGAGGTTCTTTATGAAGTACCTTTAATGCTTGAAAAAGAAGGACTAGCCAAGATAGTATGCAAGAGGCTTGGACTTGAATGTAAAGAACCAAATCTTACAGAATGGGAAGAAATGGTTAGAAGGCAGAAGAATCCAAAGAGTGCCGTTACTATAGGTTTAGTTGGAAAATATGTTGAGCTTCATGATGCATATTTAAGTGTAGCTGAATCACTCCGTCACGGCGGTATTGGCAACGATGTTGAAGTTGACATTAGATGGGTCAATTCAGAAGAAATAGAAAACGGAGATATAAACACTTTCCTTCAGGGAGTAGACGGAATCCTTGTTCCCGGAGGCTTCGGTGACAGAGGAATAGAAGGAAAGATAAAGGCTATAACTTATGCAAGAGAAAACAAAATACCTTTCTTCGGTATTTGTCTTGGAATGCAAATGGCTGTTGTAGAATTTGGAAGAAATGTAGCAGGTCTGCATGATGCAAACAGTTCAGAATTCGGAGAAACTCCATATCCTGTAATCGACCTTATGCCTGAACAGCGTGATATAGATGAAATGGGCGGAACAATGAGATTGGGTGTTTATCCATGCAAAATTAATGAGAACACAATGATTAAAAGTATTTATGAGGACGAGCTCATATATGAAAGGCACAGACACAGATATGAGTTCAACAATGAATACCGTGATACCTTTATTAAGAGTGGCATGACACTTTCAGGTTTGTCACCAAGTGGAAAGCTTGTTGAAACTATTGAACTGAAAGACCATCCATGGTTTATCGGAGTTCAATTCCACCCTGAGTTCAAGTCAAGGCCAAACAAGCCTCACCCATTGTTTAAAGACTTTATAAGAGCAGCATATGAATATAAAAGTAAATAAATACAGATAACTTAAGGGCTGTTGTTCGAGGAATGTAATATTCACGAGCAGCAGTCTTTTATTATTTTTTTAAAACATTATTTTCTTTTCTTGTATAATTAACCTTATATTTGACAACAATTATTCATAGAGACTTAATTACTATTATTATGAATAGCGAACATATTTTTAGTAATTTTAAAATTTATGTTAGCGCCACTAAAATAAGGCGCATTGGGGATATGGAGGGGAATCATATGAATAAGGGTTTGTCATTTAAAACAGCAAGTATTTTAAAGGTATGTATTACAGTAGCGATTTTGATAGTATTTTCATTATGGATGCTATCTTACACATATGCTGAAGATGTTAATGCAGGACTTTCAGAGAATCTTGTAAGGCTTCATGTAATAGCGAACAGTGATTCTGCATCAGACCAGGCATTAAAGCTCAAGGTAAGGGATGCAATTATTGAATATATGAAGGACAAGCTTTCAACTTCACAAAATATAGATCAAACCAAAGAAATAATAAATAAAAATTTATCAAATATTGAAAATATATCTAGGGAAGTAATTAAAAAAAATAGTAGTAAGTATTCGGTTAAGGCATCACTTGGAAACTACTCTTTCCCTACAAAGACTTATGGGGATATAGCCTTGCCGGCTGGAGATTACCAGGCATTAAGAGTAGTTATCGGAGAAGGAACCGGAGCAAACTGGTGGTGTGTACTTTTCCCACCTCTATGTTTTATTGATGCAACACATGGGACAATCCCCGATTCCGTTAAGCAGGATCTTAAAACTTCCTTATCATCCGAGGAGTATAAGCTTATTACCACATCTGATAAGGAGATACCTGTAAAGATAAAATTCAAGCTGGTTGAGTTCCTTGAAGGTTCTAAAGTAAAATTATCCGGAGTAATAAACAAGATGTTTAATTAAATCCTCCTGTGCTAAAAAGCTATGTAGTGATGTTTGCTGCATAGCTTTTTATATTGTAAAGAAATAGTTATTCTAATTCTGATAAGTACTGATATAATTAAAATAATAAAATTTTAACAGTAGAAATGGCGGTAATTTATGTGGATTATAAACTGGTTTAACATTAACTCAGAATTTTATTTGTCAATGATTATCAGGTTGGCAATAGCTTGTCTGCTTGGGGGAATTATAGGTTTTGAAAGAGAACATGTACATAGGCCCGCCGGCTTTAGAACACACATACTTGTTTGTGTCGGTTCTGCTCTGGTTATGATAACTTCTGAATATATCTACTATCACTTTTCCTCCCATGTAAATACCGATCCGGCACGACTGGGAGCACAAGTCATCAGTGGTATTGGTTTTCTGGGAGCCGGAACAATAATAAAAGAAGGAATAAGTGTAAAGGGACTGACTACAGCAGCAAGTCTGTGGGCTGTATCCTGTGTAGGAATTGCTGTAGGAATAGGATTCTATGGCGGGGCCTTCATTGCCACTGCATTTATATTTATAACACTTGTTGTGGCAAAAACAACACAGAGTAAAATGTCTGTTAAAAAAAGTATACGCTTATATGTGCACACCCAAATTAAAAAAGGAGAAGTAAAACAGCTGTCTTTGATTATTCAGGAGATGGGTGCCAAAATAAAAAAGACGGATTTTGTAAGCAGTGAGAGGGACGGGGAAATGGTACTCAGGTTCACTTTAGACCCCGGTATGCAGGTTTCGGTTGCGGAGATTATAGAAGCTATCCTATGTAACGGTACAGTAAGACGGGTTTATGAGGAAGTCTAGGATATGCTATATAAATAAACATAATATCAGTATGGACAACAAGTAAAATCTTGTACTATTTTTGTGTTTTATCGAATAGACATATTCGTAGAATACAAGAAAGGTGATTTTCAAAGGTGACAAGATGAGTGTAACTGAATCCATGCTTAATTTTACTAACCCCGACAACCTTTTAGCAAAGGGCCTTACTGATAAGGAGGCCAGACACAAGCTTGAAAAACACGGGCCTAATCTGCTGTCGGAAAGAAAAAAAATTTCCCCAATTAAAATTCTGTTTGAGCAGTTTACTGATTTAATGGTTATAATCCTTATGATTTCAACTGTTATTTCGGGCATTATGGGTGAAATGACAGAAGCAATCACAATAATAGCAATAATCGTAGTAAATGCCATAATGGGATTTGTGCAGGAGTACAGGACCGAGAGAACCATGGAGGCGTTAAAATCTCTTGCGGCACCCTATGCAAAGGTCATCAGAAATGAACAGCAGGCAAGTATACCTACAGAGGATATAGTTCCCGGGGACGTTCTTGTTCTTGAATCTGGGGACAGGGTAGCAGCAGATGCGGCCATACTTGAATGTAACAGCCTTCACATTGACGAATCTCTTTTGACTGGTGAATCGCTTCCTGTAGAAAAACAACAGCTTAAGAACAAAAATGCCTTAATGGACCCCTTTGATAAGAAAACCTCTGTGTATATGGGAACGGTTGTAACCGGGGGAAGAGCTAAAGCAGTGGTATATGCTACGGGTATGAAAACTGAAATGGGCAGCATAGCCGATATGATTCAAAATATTGAGGATGACGAAACCCCTCTGCAAAAGCGTTTGGGCCATCTTGGCAGATTTATAGCAGTAGGGTGCTTGATAATATGTGCGATAGTATCGGTTACTGGAATAATGAGAGGCGAAAAGCTGTTTAACATGTTATTGTCAGGAATAAGTCTGGCAGTTGCAGCAGTTCCCGAGGGATTACCCGCAATTGTTACCATTTCCCTTGCCCTGGGTGTTCAGCGAATGCTGAAAAGAAATGCTCTCATACGCAAACTGCCTGCAGTGGAAACTCTTGGATGTGCTAGCGTTATTTGTTCCGATAAAACAGGAACCCTTACGGAAAATAAAATGACAGTGAGGAAAATGTATGCATCAGGCTACCAGCTTGACGTAACAGGTAATGGCTATAATCTTGAGGGCAATTTTCTTGTTGATAACAAACCTACTGACCCGGCGAGAGTCGATGGAATAAGGCTGGCACTTGAAATAGGTGCAATATGTAATAATTCGGTAATTTCACAACCGGTACAGGAACATACGACAGTAGGTAAAATAAAATCAATTTTTTCAAAGCATGAAAGTTTTAAGATTTCAGGTGATCCTACCGAAATAGCACTGACCATAGCTGCGGCGAAGGCAGGAATAAATGAGAACTACCTGAACAAGTTATATAAACGTATTGATGAGATACCCTTTGACTCAGAAAGAAAGTGTATGTCTGCAGTATGTAAAAATAATAGCGGAGAGCTGCTTGTGTTCACAAAAGGAGCCCCGGACGTGATAATTGATAAGTGCAGCAGGATATTATCTTCACGAGGCGTTATCAAACTTGATGAGTTGACCAGAAGATCAATAATAAAGCTTAATGATACAATGGCTAATGATGCTTTGAGAGTTATTGGGGTTGCATACAGAAAACTTGAGACCGGCAAATATAATCCCGGTAAAACAAATATTGAAAATGAACTTATTTTTGTGGGCTTAATGGGAATGATTGATCCCCCTAGAAAGGAAGCTGTTGAAGCAGTCCGTAAATGCAGGCTGGCGGGGATAAAACCTGTTATGATAACAGGGGACCACAAGCTGACTGCAACTGCCATAGCAAAGGAATTAAACATATATTCGTTGGGCGATCAGGTTCTGACAGGTCAGGAACTTGACGGGATGACCGAAGCCCAGCTTGAAAAAATGTCAGATTCCGTATCGGTTTATGCCAGAGTATCTCCAAAGCATAAGCTAATGATTGTAAGGGCTTTGAAAAAGACGGGGCACATAGTTGCTATGACAGGGGACGGCGTTAACGATGCACCTGCGGTAAAAGAGGCTGATATAGGTGTATCTATGGGTATAACGGGAACTGATGTTACTAAGGAAGCCTCATCTATGATATTGCTTGATGATAATTTCGCTACAATAGTTGCAGCAGTTGAAGAAGGACGTGTAATTTACAATAATATCAGAAAATTTATAAGATATATGCTTGCGTGTAACCTAGGAGAAGTATTGACTATGTTCTTGGGAATGTTGCTGTGGTTGCCGATACCGCTCATGCCCATACAGATTTTGTGGGTAAATCTTGTTACTGACGGGTTGCCCGCCATTGCTCTTGGCCTGGACCCGCCTGAAAATGATATAATGTTCCGCCGACCAAGAGGAGCACATGATAATATATTCTCTCATGGGTTGATGAAATTGATAATAGCAAGGGGAATATTTATAGGATTAAGTACTCTGGGAGTATTTGTAACTGTCATACATTTTGTAGATAACGTAGAGCTTGCTCGTACGGCGGCGTTTATGACACTGGTACTTACCCAGCTGGTTCATGTGTTTGAATGTAAATCTGAAACAAAGAATATATTTGAAATAGATTTTTTTAACAATATACCTTTAGTACTGGCTATTTTATGCTCCCTTGCCATGATACTTGCCGTTGTATATATACCCTCACTTCAAGGCATATTTGAAACAGTTCCTCTTGGATTGAACGAATGGATGCTTATTGCAGGATTTTCACTTATGGGGCCTGTTCTGTCAAGCCTTATTGGGATAAACAGGAAAAATAAATATTATTGACCATAGTTTAACAATAAATAAGGATATATTAAATGGGTTCTGCCCAATTTAATATATCCTTATTGCATTTTAGGATACATTTGCCATAACATATTTTGTAAAAAACCCGTGAATAAAAGGAGTTTCAACCCTTCCTAATATATAATAGCTTGAAATGAACAGAAAAAAACTATATAATTTAGCAGATACTAAATGTTACATTTAGTTCATAGTTTATTAAAAAAAATTGTGGATAATATAACATGTGTATCGTACAAAAAACATGCCTAAAAAAGTGTTATAATGCACGGAAACAATTTAGGGGGGAAAAAAATGATTGAAATTCAGAATTTGACCAAAAGTTATGGTCAGATAAAGGCTGTAGACGACATAAGTTTTACAGTTGAGAAAGGTGAAATACTTGGTTTCCTGGGGCCTAACGGTGCCGGAAAATCAACTACCATGAATATCATTACCGGGTTTATACCTTCTACGGAAGGAACTGTAAAAGTTAACGGTTTTGACATTATGGAGAGTCCTGCGGAAGTAAAGAGAAGAATAGGTTATTTACCTGAACTGCCGCCATTGTATATGGATATGACAGTATCAGAATACCTGAACTTTGCTGCTGATTTGAAAAATGTAAGTACTAAGCAGAAGAAGAGTCAGATGTCTGATATCATGGAATTGGTTAAATTAACAGATGTCAGAGGCAGATTGATAAAAAATCTATCAAAAGGTTACAAGCAAAGGGTTGGTTTGGCTCAGGCACTTATGGGCAGTCCAGAAGTGTTAATTCTTGACGAACCTACAGTTGGTCTTGACCCAAAGCAGATAATAGAAATAAGAAAGTTGATAAAGGCTCTTGGAAAGCAACATACCATAATATTAAGTTCACATATCCTGCCTGAAGTTAGTGCAGTTTGTGAAAGAGTTGTTATTATCAACAAGGGTAAAATAGCAGCTGTAGATACTCCTGAAAACCTTTCAAAGGGAATGGGTACTGTCAGCAAGCTTTCTGCTACAATCGTCGGACCTAAGAGTTCAATCATTGGATTTATCCAAGGAATATACGGAATTAAATATGTAGAACCCCATATAGAAAAGGACAAGGATGTTGTTGAATACATCATCGAGTCCGACAAGGAAGTTGACGTAAGACGTCCTCTTTTCTTTGCTATGGCAAAAGCAGGATATCCTATCATAGAGATGAAATCTCTTGATCTTACTCTTGAAGATATATTCCTGCAGATTACCACACAGGAAAAGGAGGTTATATAATTATGTTTTCTATATTTAAAAAAGAATTCAAATCATATTTTACTTCGGCTACGGCTTATGTAATGATAGGCATGTTTGTTTTGGTTTCTTCAATATTATTTTATATAAACCTTGTATCTCAGACTGCGGACTTTAGTTTTAACTTAAACTATATGTCTATAATACTTATAATTATAATTCCTATACTCACAATGAAGATATTGGCGGACGAAAGAAAGAGCGGTACCGAAGTAATGCTGATAACTTCGCCTACCAGCTTGACAAATATTGTAGTAGGTAAATATCTTGCAGCTCTTTGTGTGTTTTTGATAATGACAGCCATTACTTTCATATATCCTACAATTCTAGCAATTCTTGGAGAACCTGCCATGTCTGAAATTATTGGCGGATATATCGGATTTATGCTTTTAGGTGCTTCATTCCTTGCATTCGGTTTATTTGCTTCAGCATTAACCGAAAGCCAGATAATAGCAGCAATAGTAAGTGTAGTCGGCTTGGTACTTATGTGGCTTCTTCAGGGAATCGCTCCGGCACTTGGCGGAGTAACATCTAAAGTATTAAACTGGTTCTCTCTATTTTCAAGAACAGAAGATTTCTATGCCGGAATCCTTTCTCTTGCACCAATTGTGTACTACCTGAGTTTTTCGGCTATATTTGTATTTATTACAATAAGGATAATAGAAAAAAGACGTTGGAGTAAGGGGTGATAAAAGTGGGCAAAATGAAATTTATGAATAAAAGATCTCTTAAATATGGGGCAAATTCTTTAGTTCTAGTTGTTGCTGTTGTTGCAATAGCAATTGTTGTAAACCTGCTTGTTGGAATGGGTAATTTCAGAGTTGATTTGACTGCTGATAAATTATACAGCTTAAGTGATCAAAGTAAGGATATCGTAAAGAAAGTCAAAAAGGAAGTAACAATATTCGGATTGTTTGATAATGCTACTATTCCGGGTGGTTCGGAGTACAGAGAAATTACAAATCTTGTTAACGAATATAAGGCTTTAGGAGTAAAGGTTAAATACGTTGACCCTGATAAAGATCCGGGTACAATAACATCCCTTGACCCACAAAAGACACTGGGACTTACAAAGGGTGATTTCGTTGTAAAATCAGGTAATAAAGTAAGAAGACTCGAAGCACAGGAACTTTATGGACAGGCCAACCAACAATACGGAAGAATGTACAGTGCAGAGCCGTTGATAACAGGAGCTATCAAGTTTGTTTCTTCCGATGTAACTCCTGTTGCATATTTTGTTGAAGGACATAACGAAGTTTCATTGAAGGAAGATCTAACTCAGGTTTCAAAGATATTGCAAAGTAATAACTTGGAAGTTAAGAGTCTTTCATTGCTTACAGAGAAAAGCGTTCCGGACGATTGCCACCTGTTGGTATTTGCGTCCCCTCAAAAGGATTTGACTGATGAGGAAAAAATAAAGCTTGATGCTTACGTTAAAAAGAACGGTAATGCGATATTCATGTTTGACTCTTTGGAATCAAGCGATAAGTTAACTAACTTTGAAGATTCACTAAACTACTTTAACATAGGAATTAACTATGATAAGGTTAAGGAAAATGATTCAGACAAACACTTGCCTAACGATGACTATGCACTTATCGCAGGCTTGCAGGATAATGAAATAAACAAAGCATTCTCAGGTCAAAATTATCCTGTATTTATGCCTGATTCAAGAAGTATTAATATTTTGCAGAACCAAAAAGACTGGTTGACAAATACTCAACTTATTACAACAACAAATAAGGCTGAATCTACTGACATAATAGGCGGAAAAACACACAAGGGTCCCTTTAATCTTGCTGTAGCATCAGAGATAAAAGGTGGCAGTAAGGTATTGGTATTCGGTAATAGTAAATTCCTTAGCGATAAGGCTTTAACAAGCCAGTACGGAACTTACTTCCAGTACGGTACAAACTATTTCCTTACTACAGTAGTTAACTGGATGCAGGATAAAACCGACGAGCAGACAATTTCAGGAAAGCTGGTTTCCAACAAGGCTTTACCAGTAACAGAAAGCCAGACTAGAGTTCTTTCTATTGTTCTTATAGGTGTGGTTCCTCTGCTGATTCTTGGCTGTGGTTTGTTCGTTTGGTCCAGAAGGAGGCACTTGTAAAATATGAAGTTATATAGAAATGCAATTATATTGGTTGTAGTTCTGGGACTTCTGGTAGGAGCATATTTTTTCATAAATAACAAAAAATCAGGAACTACCGATCCTGCCAGTCAAACCACTGAGACTGCCAAATCTATAAACGTAATTGACTTGGATTCACAAAAGATAAGTTCAATTGAGTATTCAAGTTCCAAGGGCAACTTTATCTTAAAAAAGACAGGTGAGACTTGGGTAATGGACCCTGCATTTGACCTGGCACTGGATAAAAACACAGTAGACAATACTGTAAGTAGTCTGGCTAATATGGAGGCAAATAAGGTTGTTTCTGAAAATGCCGACCATTTAGCAGATTTTGGTCTTGATAAACCATCCACGGTTAAAGTGGTGCTTTCTGACGGAAGTTCAAAGGAACTTGAAGTCGGAAATAAATCGCCTACAGGGGAAGACGTTTACGTTAAACTGAAAGGTCAGCCAAAGATATACACTGTTGGCGGATATTATGAAGACATGGTAAAAGTAGGTAGGGGACATTTTGTATCAAAGCAAATACTTCCTGTAGAAGCATCTACAATAAAGAAATTTGAATATAAAAAAGATGGAAAGATGCAGTATTCTATAGATATTGAGTCTGAGTCTGAAATGAAAATACTGGCTCCGATAAAGGAAGAAGCAGATACAACAAAGATCAGTCAGTTAGTACAGACGGTTGTACAGATGGAAATTAAAGATTTTGTTGAAGAAAACCCTTCAGATCTTGCCAAGTACGGTCTGGATAAGCCTGCACATGAAGTAACTTATGGTAATGGAAGTACAACTAAGACTGTGTTGTTAGGTGATAAGGCCAACGCTGAAGCAAGTGAGGCAGCTACCGATGGAAATACTCTATATGCAAAGTTTCCTGATACAAACGTTGTGTTCACTGTAGATGTTTCAAAGTTAACATTCCTTGATGTTTCTTTAAAGGATGTAATAAGCCCATTTGTTTATATACCAAACATAAATGATGTAAACAAGGTAGAATTGACTATTGACGGTAAAACAATAGTATCTGATTTAAAAACTGTTGAGGGCAAGAAGGAAGAGGACAAGTTTAAGGTTGATGGTAAAGATGCAAATATGAAGAACAGTAATGACAAATCACTTTTCAAAGCCTTTTATCAGGCAATGATTGGAATAACCTTTAACAAGTACCAAGCTGACCTTAAACCTCAAGGAACGCCAGAGATTACTATTAAATACTATATGAAACCGGATAACAAAGTAGTAACAGTTGATTTTATCCCTAAGGATAATAACTATTACTATGCAGTAAAAGATGGCGTCTACACAAACAGATTGGTTATTAAAAACAAGTTTAATGAATCAGAAGGTGTAAGAGAAACATTAAAAAATCTTAAAGAAGCCATAGATAAAACAAAATAAAATGTAATTTGCCAGGCAACTCCCACATAGACTTATATAAAAAATCTATGTTGGGGGTTGCTTTTTTTGATAAAAGGAGAATTTTCTAATATACTCAAAGTTGCTTTTCTGTATATGGCAACAATAATAGGTGCAGGCTTTGCATCAGGACAGGAGATTATACAGTTTTTTTCCATATACTATAAAGGAGGTTTTCTTGGAATAATTCTTGCAGGAGGACTCTTTTCCATAATAGGTTATATAGTATTGAGTAAGGTTTATACTGAAAGAATAAGAAGCTATGATGAATTTCTATTTCCGATGATGGGCTATTTTCTGGGAAGGGTAATGGAATTCATCGTAATGCTATTTATGGCCTGTATTATGAGTGTAATGACTGCAGGACTGGGTAACATACTAATGAACCTTACGGGGCTTGATTACCGATTCTGCGTACTTATAGGCGTCTCGGTGTGCTTGATTGCGATTTTAACCAATATAAAGGGAATTGTCGTGCTTAGCTCATTTATATCTCCGGTGCTTATTGCAGGAATAGTATTTGTAGGTTGCTATATACTTGTATCAAAGGATACTTCGGTATTCAATATCTCTAATAAATTCAGTGTTATAACAAACAACTGGGTATTTTCAGCTTTACTATATGTCAGCTACAACACAATACTGTCAACTGTACTCCTGACAGGTATGCTGCCATACTTGAAGTCAAAAAAAGTCAGTGCATGGGGAGGCTTACTTGGAGGAGGGATGTTGGGAGTTACTGCATTAATCCTAAATTCTGCACTTTATTTTTTCTATCCCCACTCAATTACTTCGGAAATACCGGTATTAGGAATAATACAAAATAATAGCAAGCTATTGTCACAAATTTACAGTGGTGTCTTGATATTAGCAATGTTCATATCAACAGTCACATCCGGCTATTGTCTTGCAGACAGGATAAGTAAAAAAATGAAGCTTAATTACAAACTGGTAGCAGTTATACTATGTGCGATAGTAGTACCTTTGACTTCTCTTGGCTTTTCTAATCTTATATCCACATTGTATCCTGTTTTCGGCTATTTGGGGTTGTTTCTTATGTTTGTAATCATATTCCAATATTTAAGAGAATTAATTACAAGTAGATATTCTAGGGAGTAAAATTCTTTTTGAATAAGGGAAACTGGATAAATTCGTACTGATGTGCTAAAATTTTGGTATATAGCTTATAACTAAAGAAGAAGTACGAGGTGAAAAATATTTGAACACTAATACAAACCCTGAGACCAAAGTCGTAAAATTTAAAAAATCGGGTATAGTCAGTGTAATATCATTTCTGTTACTTATAGCTGCAATTTCTGCAACTGCATTTATTGTTTATTTAAGAAGTGCAGGATATGATTTTTCAACAATGAGTGTAAAAGATGCAGTAGCATTCCTTAAGGATAAATCAAATAACAAAAATACATCGTCATCTGAGATTACATTTTCTCAGGATGGAAGTGTTGATTGTAAAATGTATGCCGATTATACAGTAATATTATCTCAAGATAGTATCAAATGGTATGACCGGAAAGGCAAACTTCTTCAGGAAAATGCACTGACTTTGGCAAGGCCCGTACTACGTATATCAGAGAAATATATGGCTGTAGCTGATATATCCGGCAGGGACGTATTTTTTTACAAAGGTAAAAAGCAACTTTGGTCAAAAAAACTTGATAATCAGTTAATTAACGTAGATGTGAGTGATGACGGATATTGTACGGTCGTTACGCAGTCAAAGGAATTTAAATCAGCAGTTCAGATTATAGATATAAATGGATTGGAGAAGTATACCAAATTGTGTGCGGAGGATATTGTTGTTTCTGCAAAATCAATTCACGATGGTGAAGACGTATTTATAAATAAATTATCAACCGACAGTGTCAAAACGGGAACTAAGCTGGAATTCAATAACATATATGACGAAAAGCCTTTTGCATCAGTAAACATTGCGGACACAATTATTCCCTTGGTGTTTGAGCAAGGTGACAATGTAGTAGCAGTTGGACAAAATCTAATTCTTTATTTGGACAAGCAGGGGAAAGAAGTTTGGAGAAAAAATTCTGAATCCATTTTCTGTGTTGTTCCAAAGATTGAAAAATACATAGTAGTTGCGGGCAAATTTGCAAGCGAAGGCGGAACTGCCGGACAACAGATTGTTGTTTTGGACAAAAAGGGGAATACTTTATACAGTTTCGAGCAACCGGAGAATATAATCGGAATGGACATCTATGGAAGCAAGTTGTTGCTCCGTACTCAAAGAAGTGTCTACATTTATAGCATAAAAGGCAAAAAACTTGGACATTACTCTTCACGAAATGAATTAAAGGATGCTTATCTTGTGGGGGATAATGAGGTGGTTGTAGTTTCGGGAGGCTCAATAGAAACAATAAAGATAGACGACAGTACGACTTAATATACTAAGGAAGGAAACAGTATGAACTGGGCAGATTTTGCAGTCTTGATCATTATAGCCGTATTTACTTTTATTGGGTTGAGAAATGGCTTTCTTTATTCGGTATTCAGACTTTTGTCATACCTTCTCTCCGTGATTTTTGCAGTTAAGTTTTATCCTGTTCTTTCAGGGATACTTCAGAAGACAGCTTTCTTTGACAGTGTAAAAATGTCAGTAATAAGAGGGTTAATGAAGCAACAGGGACAAACCGTATCCAAGGCAGGGGAAACAGCAGCACAATCAGTAGTCGACGGTTTAAAACTACCGGGTTTTTTAAAAGATTCAATACTTGAACATATACAAAAAAGCAATATAATTGACTTTTCAGGAATAATAAATGCTGTTGGCTCTGAAATAGCTTCACTTGTAATGAATATATTAAGTTTAATCTTAATTTATTTTCTCATAAGGTTTGGACTCATATTTGCGAAGATTATAATAAAAACTATCGCCAGAGTACCTGTATTCCGTCAACTGGATAAAACAGGCGGAATTGTGCTTGGAGCGGTAGAGGGAATACTCGCTGTTTATGTTATTTGTGCAGTTCTTGTATTGTTTAGTGCATTTCCGAAATTCGGTTCATCTATAGACGAAATAGAAAAATCTATGTTTGCCACCCATTTTTATGAAAATAACTTCATTGTAAGCTGGATATCACCGGCGGATGTTGAACAGAATTAATGTTTTTTATTTAATACACATTTCTAGTTAATGTTTTTTATCTAATTCACGCCATCTTATAGACACACTTCCATCTAAATAGTAGAATGATGTTACCTTAAAAAAACAGTTTCTTACAATTTACATTGTATTTTTATGCTAATACGCAGTCTTGGAATATTTCCGGCTGTTTTTTGTATATTTATGCATATTGAATAATAATATTCGGGCTTTAATAGAAATATAGAATTGCCATAGAGAAAAGGAGGCTTTGTTATGAGAAGTGATGTAGTTAAAAAAGGCATAGAAAGAGCACCCCATAGGTCACTATTCAAAGCTATGGGTTACACCGATGAAGAACTGGAAAGGCCTTTAATCGGAGTGGCAAACTCAAAAAGTGAAATAATACCGGGACATATACATTTGGATAAAATAACTGAAGCGGTAAAAGCCGGGATCAGAATGGCCGGCGGAACGCCTATAGAATTTGGTGCAATAGGCGTATGTGATGGTATAGCAATGGGACATACGGGAATGAAATACTCACTTGCAACCAGGGAACTAATCGCCGATTCATGTGAAGCAATGGGAAAGGCACACGGCTTTGACGGAATGGTTTTCATTCCTAACTGCGATAAGATTGTACCGGGAATGCTGAAGGCTGCGGCAAGGGTAGATATTCCATCTATAGTTATCAGTGGAGGGCCGATGCTTTCACTTAACAGGGACGGCAAGCAGCTTGATCTCAACAGCATGTTTGAGGCTGTCGGTTCATATAAAGCAGGGACAATGACAAAGGAAGAAGTGGATGATATTGAAAACCATGCATGTCCCGGGTGTGGTTCCTGCTCGGGAATGTTTACGGCAAACTCCATGAACTGCCTCACAGAAGTCCTTGGAATGGGACTCACTGGCAACGGAACAATACCGGCAGTATATGCAGAGCGTATAAGACTGGCAAAACATGCAGGAATGAAAATTATGGAACTGGTTGAAAAAGACATTAAGCCATCCGACATACTCACAAATGAAGCCTTTGAAAATGCATTAACAGTGGATATGGCCCTTGGTTGTTCAACAAACTCAGTACTTCATCTCCCTGCTATTGCAAATGAAATAGGAATAGAAATAAATCTTGATATTATTAACGAAATCAGCTCAAGGACTCCGAACCTCTGCAAGTTGGCTCCGGCAGGGAAATATCATATTCAGGATTTATACAATGCAGGTGGAGTTCAAGCTGTCATGAATGAGTTGGCTAAAAAAGATTTACTTCATCTTGACTTGGTAACTGCCACAGGGAAGACAGTAAGAGAAAATATTCAAAATGCGAAAGTAAAGGATTATGAAATAGTAAAAAGCATAGATTCACCATACAGTACTACCGGAGGAATAGCTGTACTGAGAGGTAATATTGCACCTGACGGAGCAGTTGTTAAAAAATCAGCTGTCTCGGAAGCAATGCTGGTTCACAAAGGGCCTGCAAGGGTGTTTGACAGCGAGGACGAAGCAATTACTGCTATATATAACGGACAAATAATTAAGGGTGATGTTGTAATCATCCGCTATGAGGGCCCAAAGGGTGGCCCCGGTATGAGAGAGATGCTGGGCCCTACCTCAGCTATTGCGGGAATGGGTTTGGACAGTGATGTTGCACTAATTACAGATGGTAGGTTTTCAGGTGCGTCCAGAGGTGCATCAATCGGCCATGTATCACCTGAGGCAATGGAAGGCGGCCCGATAGCACTGGTTCGTGAAGGCGATATGGTAGACATTGATATACCTTCAGGCCGTATAAATATACAGGTATCCGATGAAGAGATGGCAAGGCGTAAAGAGTCATGGAAGGCTCCACAGCCTAAGATAACCACGGGATATCTTGGCAGATATGCAAGACTGGTTACATCTGCAAGTACAGGGGCAGTGCTCAAATAATAGTAGAATAAATGATTGAATAAAAGGGGAGAGTGATGTGCGTATGAAACTGTCAGGTGCTGACGTTATTATAGAATGTTTAAAAGAGCAGGGCGTTGATACGGTTTTTGGATATCCGGGAGGTCAGGCAATAATAATATATGATGCCTTGTACAGGGCGAGAAATGAAATACGGCACATACTTACCTCCCATGAACAAGGTGCAGCACATGCTGCAGACGGCTATGCCAGAGCAACCGGGAAGGTAGGCGTATGTATAGCAACATCGGGACCGGGTGCAACAAACCTTGTAACAGGCATTGCAACAGCATATATGGATTCCGTCCCAATGGTAGCAATAACAGGACAGGTGCCGACTGCACTTTTGGGAAAGGACTCCTTTCAGGAAGTTGATATTACGGGAATAACGATGCCCGTAACCAAGCACAACTTTATAGTAAAGGATGTAACAAAACTTGCAAAAACCATAAGAAAGGCTTTTGCCATTGCAAAAGAAGGCAGACCGGGGCCTGTACTGGTGGATGTTTGTAAAGACGTTACGGGGACTGAAGTAGAGTATATACCTCAAAAGCCTGATAAAGAGGATTATCGTTCAACAAAACTGACTGAAGTAACCTCAGAGGATTTGGAGAGGGCAATACAAGCTATAAACCAATCAAAAAAGCCTTTGATACTCTCGGGAGCAGGGGTTGGTATAGCAGGTGCTGAAATGGAAATATCAGAATTTGCTGAAACGGCATCGATACCCGTTTGTACCTCACTAATGGGAATGGGGACATTCCCCGGAACACATCCTCTATACACGGGAATGGTGGGCATGCACGGAACAAAAGCCTCCAACTATGCCGTACATAGCTGTGATTTGCTTATAGTTGCCGGGTCACGCTTCAGTGATAGAATTGTAAGCAATGTAAGCACATTTGCACCTGAAGCAAAGATAATGCATATAGATGTTGACCCTGCTGAAGTGGGTAAAAATGTGAGAGTAGATTACCCTCTTGTGGGTGACATAAAGAAAATACTAAAAACGTTGCTAAAAGGTGTAATTTATAAAAAGGATACCGATTGGATAAAAAAAATATACGAATGGAAGGAAATTTATCCTCTGAAATATGATAGATCAGACACGGTATTAAGGCCTCAGTATATTATAGAAAGAATATGCGAGCTTACTCAAGGTGATGCAATAATAACAACAGAAGTCGGACAACACCAAATGTGGGCGGCTCAGTATTTTAAATATAATCGGTTCAGGCAGTTTATATCCTCAGGTGGTCTCGGAACAATGGGTTATGGTCTTGGAGCCTGCATTGGGGTACAGCTTGCCAGACCTGATAAAAAAATAATTAATATTGCAGGCGACGGAAGCTTCAGAATGAATTGCAGCGAACTTGCCACAGCTGTTGAATATAAGCTCCCTATAATAATTGCACTTTTTAACAACAAGGCACTTGGAATGGTTCGCCAATGGCAGGAATTATTTTTCGGGGGCAGGTTCAGCCAAACATCAATAGATAGAGGAACGGATTTCGTTGCACTGGCAGAAGCCTTTGGAGCAAAGGGTATAAACGTAAAACACCCGTCACAGGTAGATGCTGCTATTACATCAGCTTTAGCTGAAACCTGCTGCCCGGTGCTTCTGAATTTTGAAATTGACAAGGATGATAAGGTATTTCCCATAGTTCCGCCGGGGGCAGGTTTGAACGAAGTAGTTGATTGTTAGCTATATATTATGAAAAATAAAAGGGGTGGCATTTAAAGCCACCCCTTTAACTTCATTAAACATAACGATTATTTGCCAAAAAGTCGATGTAAAATCCTTTTAAGCAGAGGTTGTTTATTTATATTGGTATTTTTTGCAGAGCTTTCGGTGTTGCCAACACTGGAAGTCCGAGCGGTGTTGTTGGACGTAGCAGCTGTGGAACGCCTCATATCAGTTGAGTTTAATCCTGGTGTATTATTTGGTGAAACGTGTCTTGAAACTGAACGAATAGGCGGTTTTGAACTCTTAACAGGAGTAACGGAAGTAAAGGTAGTCCTGCCGGGCTGACTTTCTGCATGTACTGCATTAACATTTTTAATTCTTTCAGTCTTTTTATCAGGGACAGGTGATTTACTGATATGCCTACCGTTAGAATCCGGCCGCTTTGAATACTCAGGCCTTGGATTAGACATTCTCTGAGAATCCCTGCCCTGTCCGTTTTTCTTATGATTAACAGGTGAATCTGAAGAAGTTGAACGTGGTGCTTTTTCTTTCAGAGAGTTATCCTTTATCCACTGGGCTGCTTCCTCAAGTGCTTTGCTAAAGGCCTCCTCGCCGGGCAATTCCTCCTCAGAAATCAAAGCCCCGATATGTTCTTCAATCTCATAGAGACTTATAATGTCTTCCCCTGTAACCATTGAAAAAGCACGTCCGTTATGACCTGCTCTGCCTGTACGGCCGATTCTATGAACATAATTGTCCTTGTCATTGGGGACATCGTAGTTTATTACAAGAGAAAGATCTTCAATGTGAATACCCCTTGCAGCAACATCTGTTGCCACCAGTAAATGAAACTTTCCTTGCTTGAATTGCTGTATGGTGCTCAGTCTCTTACCCTGTGGAATATCGCCGTGAAGTGCCTGAGAAGAATAACCTTTTTTTGTCAGGAAGCTTTGAACTCTGTCAACAGCGGCTTTAGTATTACAAAAAATCATGCAGCTTTCGGGCTTTTCAACTATTAGTAGACGGTTTAACTGTGTATTCTTTTCATTATAATTAACCCTGTAATAAACCTGGTGGATAGTATCTACAGTTTTAGTCTGAGATTCAATCTCTATGGTAACAGGATTCTGCATATACCTACTGCAAATATTATGTATTTCAGGAGGCATTGTAGCAGAAAACAGGAGAGTTATCCTTTCTTTTGGCAATGTCTTTATAATCCTTACGACCTGATCAAGGAAACCCATGTCAAGCATTCTGTCAGCTTCATCCAGCACAAGGAAACGGATGTTTTTTGTAACCAGTGAACCATGACTGATGTGGTCAAACACACGTCCCGGTGTTCCTGTAACAATAGACACGCCCTTCTTAAGAATTTGGGTTTCTACGTTAATATTATGTTGACCATACACTGCCGTAGTTTTGTGCTTGAGATATTTGGCCATTTTACTGATATCACTGTCTACCTGGACTGCCAGTTCTCTTGCAGGAGTCAAAATAAGGCCTTGAGGGCCTGCTGCTTCAGAATCTGTCATCTGGAGCATAGAAACACCGAAAACTGCAGTTTTACCGCTGCCTGTCTTGGACATAACAATCAAATCTTCGTTGTTAAGAATGTGCGGTATCGCTTTGCTCTGAACTTCAGTGGGAGATTTAAAGCCCATGTCGTCAATAGCTTTTAAAATAGGGGCTGAGATGCCCATTTCATTAAATGTGTTGTTCATTGTAATCTTCTTTCGTTAAAATTATATTTATAATTATAACATTTAGTTAATGGTTGTTCTATACTAAGGAGAAAACAGGCTGTATATAAAAACACTGCTTGACTTTTATATATATATATGTTAAATTTAATATTGCTCCTGTGTAAGTCTTTTTTTTTATGTCAAAAATGATTAAAGAGTATACATTGGAAAATACAATTTGAGCGGCTGGAGGTGTTATTGATGAGAGTTAAGATTACGCTCGCATGTACTGATTGTAAACAGAGAAATTATTCTAACATGAAGAATAAGAAGAATGACCCTGATAGACTTGAACTTAAAAAATATTGCAAATTCTGTCACAAGCACACTGTTCACAAGGAAACAAAATAGTTTTGTGTAAAAGGGTGGCAATGTTTAATTATACGTATTTTGTGTCAACAATTACGGTATAACTGCCAATTATATTTAAATATTATTATTGGGAAGTGATTAAAATGGCTGAAAACGAGGTTAAAAAAGTATCTCGGTTAAAGAAGAGTGGCCAAGGAATTGTAAAGTTGTATAAAGAGATCAAGGCTGAGCTGAAGAAAGTTATTTGGCCAAATAGAACTCAGCTTATAAACAATACCGCGACAGTACTTATTTTCTGCCTGATTGTTGGCGCGATAATATGGGTTGCTGATTTCGGATTTACGAAGCTAGCTGAGGTTGTATTTACAAGGTAATTGATTTACAAGTATTAGAGGGAGGACATGGGGCTCTTGTTGGATGGGCCTGTTTTTGATATGTCTGAAGAAACTAAGTGGTACGTTGTTCATACCTATTCAGGGTATGAAAACAAAGTTAAAGCAAATCTTGAAAAGAT
>JAEZIU010000089.1 GCA_023436485.1 Bacillota bacterium
AAACATGCCGTCACTTATCATTAACTCCTACACCCCCTGATGTAATAACACCCTTAACCGTTACAAGTGCCATTCATACTTTTATTAATTTTGCTCCGGCCGTAGGGTTAACATAAGTGTATTGATAATGATATAAAAGCTAAATTGATTCTGGCGGAACACTATATTAATGCTTATATTATTATATAAGCAGAGGGTTCCTTTTTTATGGAATTTTAAATGAATATTTGATGAAAGTTTTATGAAAGATTAGTGAACGAAGTTCACCAACTCCCGATTTACCTTATTATTACAAACCGGGTATTCATCAGGTGTGTAAATTTTCAGACTTTCAGTGTATTCCTCAATTGCTCGCAGGACATATTCACGTTTGTTGTCCAAGCTTGATAATGCCTTGTAAATATCGCCCAGGTACTTATGTATTTGAGCGTATTCCAAAGGGTAGCTCTCTACTGTCATTACAGTAAGTGCTTTTTCATAAGCACTTTCAGAATTTTTTGCATTATTTTTTGGGTCTGTAATCAATGCTAAGGATTTATAGACATTACCCAGATTATATTGCAGTAACGCTCGTATTTCCTCATTTTCCTCGCTGTTCACTTTTTTTATGAGTACGAGGTATTTATTCTGTGCTTTGATAAAGCTTTCAACAGCTAATTGTTTTTTTCCAAGGGAGTAATAAACAATACCAGTATTATAGTCTAGTAAGGCACTCTCTATGCAGGTATCGTCCAAGCAGCCTGACTTTTGTATTTCAGCATAGATATTTGAAGCAGTTGTCAAATCAGCTTTTTTTCCCGTTATTTCCCATGAATTTAAATATGCATTTGCAATATTGTTCAAGGTAATAAAATAATTTCTGCTCCTCTTATCACATGAATAAATTCTAAGTGCATTAGTATAGGCTGATATAGCATTCCTGTTATTATTCTGTGAATCTCTGAATCCTGCAAGAATATTGTAGGCATTTCCCATGTTATTCATAACCTGGCAATATACATTGGGATTCTCTTTCTCGGATATGTTTTCTAAAACATTTTTGTATATTGCAATAGCTTCCGGGAGTTTTTTTGCACTTAAAAGCTTGTCGGCATCATCAATCTGATCATATACTACGTCTATTCCATAGGGTTCAAATATGTTTACTATCATACCATTTCCTGCAATTATAATATTCCCTTGACCACAGACTTTTATGTTCCCGGTATCTCTGTCTGAAAGTACTACCAGATTATCCTTCCTATCCCACCTGACTTTTGTTCCGAATTCCTGAGCTATAAATTTACTGCTTACATATGATATACCTTTTATAACAACAGGAGGATTACTTTGTAAAACAGCAGTTCCGTCAAGTGTAGCAATATTACTGCCTATTTTTATTAAAAGTGTATTTTCTCCTTTTATTGCTTGTACAGTCTTGCTCTTTGAATCCCAGGTTATTTTCCATCCCAGTGCTTCAAGTACAGCCTTTATGGGTATAAAGGGCTCTTTTTTTATTATTATGGGCTTTGCTTCAAAATCAAAAGAGGGAGTTTGTACTGTTTTTATATTTTCAGCGTATGCTCTGACAGCACCTGTTCCTGTAACAATAAGAAATATAATAATTATTAGCAACAGCTTTCCCTTCACAGTAACACTCCCCTTTTTTATCTCCACTACTATTTGTTCAAATCTTTTTCTATCTGTGTTATGTAAACTTTTATTTGTTCCAAGTCAGCATCATTTTTAATAAGTTTTATAGCTGCATTAAAACATTTTAGTGCCTTTTTCAGATTCTCCTGCTTGTCTTTAACCTCTGATATGTCTAAAAAGCAAATGCCCAGTTGTTTTTGGATTTTGGCATACATTGCAGGATTATCTTGTTCCTGTACCACGGTTTCAGCCTTCTGATAGGCCTCTATTGCACTTGACAGGTTTTCTCCCCTATCCTTGAACTTTGACAAAACATAATACATATATCCCATTTCCGTATTAATTCCCGGATCACTTACAAGACCATTTTCATCAGTGAAATAGCTTTTCAGTTCATGATAAATGTCTTGGGAATTCTTTAATATATCTTCCGAGCCCTTTAGTTGTGCTAACCGAACGTATAACGCAGCCTGATTAGCTTTGACCTCTATATAATAGCCGGTATTTTCCTCTGAAGTATACACTTTTAATGCTTCCTGACATGATTCAAGGCCCTTGTTAAGTATGTCTTCTGAGGGGCTTGAATCTGCAATTGCAGTACATACATACCCTATACAGTACTGGGAAAAAGCATAGTCCAGTGGATATTTTTCCAATGAGTAAACCTTTAAAGATTCCTCATAAGCGTCTATCGTTTTTGCCAGATTTTCTACCGTGTCCTTGATTTCAGACATTGCCCAATATGCGGATCCCATATTTATAACGGTATCTGCATATCTTAAAGGATACTTTTCATAGGTGTAAACCTTTAGAGCTTCTTTGGAGGCTTGAATTGATTTGTTTATAATTCCCTCGTCATCCAGTACATCTCCCAAACTCATATAAGTATATGCCAGATTGCACTGTATTAAAGCGTAACTTAGAGGCTGCTTTTCAAATGTATTCACCTTAAGTGCATCATTGTATGCTTCTACAGAATTATATAGATTATCCATCTGAAAGGTTAATGAGTATATAGTTCTATAAGCGTTCCCCAAGCTGTTTTTTATGTTTGCATAATGTATTGGATAATTTTCAAAAGTAATTATTTTTGATGCTTCGTTATACATTCCTATGGCCTTTAGCGTATTGGCTTCCGAGTCTTCGATTTCACCAAGGATTTTGTAACATGTTCCCAGATAGTAAGTATTTAATGAATAATCAAAGGGATACTTGTTTGAAGTATACACTTTCAAGGCTTCCTTGTATGCATTCATTGCTTTTCTAATATTATCCCTTTTTGAACTTAGTGACGAGAGGTTGAAATAAACTGTTCCAAGCCTGTTCTGTGCATCCGCATAGTTTAAGGGATATCTTCCTATTGTGAGAACCTTAAGGCTCTCATTGCATGCAGCTGCTGCCTTAGTAAGGTTTTCACCTGAATCTCTTACTTCTGAGAGCTTTATATATGCATGGCTCAGACACATATTGGTTGCAGCATAGTTAACAGCGTTCTTTTCAGGAGTAATAACCTTTAAGGCTTCATTATATGCTTTAATAGCTTTTAGCCCGTTTTCTTCACGATCCTTGATATCAGCCAGTTTCCCATAGCATTGACCTATATTGTTTTGAACATACCCGTATTCATAAGGATATTTATCAATACTACATAGCTTTAAAACCTCATTGAATTCCTCAAATGCCTTAGATATATTTTTTTCCGGTTCTGACAGCATCCCAAGTCCGGTATAAATTAATCCCAAAGTATTGTGTAACCTTATATTTGATTGAGTATCTTTACCAGATGTAAAGAACTTTAAAGCCTTATTGCAGTATTCTATAGCCGTTTCGAGATTTTTCTGACGGTCTTTAACACCGGAAAGTACTAAATATGCAGTTCCGAGATTTCTTTGTATTTGGGCATACTCCTGAGGGTATGCATCCTGACTGTATATTTTCAGGGCTTGGTCATATGAATCAAAAGCTTTTGATATGTTTTTTTCAGTATCTCTTATCTGTGCAAGAAGAATATATGAATATGCCAGTCCATTTTGAGCCGTCGCGTATACGGCAGTGTTTTTTTCAGTTGTACTGACTTTAAGCGCGGCTTCGTATGCTATCACCGCTTTTTCTGCATTGTCCTCCTCGTCAATAATATCGGCAAGCCTATTGTATGCATTACCCATATTAACCTTTGCTCTCCCGTATTCCTCAGGATTTTGCGAGCTTGAAATATTCTCAAGGATTGTTTCATACATGCCTATAGCCCCGGTAAAGTTATTGTTTTCCAGAAGCTTGTCCGCATCATTTATCATGTCGTTGATTTCGTTAACTCCGTATTTGTTTGTTATGTTTACCAGAATATTATTTCCCACAGCTATTACGCATTCGTTTGAATTTTCAATATCTATATTAATATTATTTTTGGAGGCGGATATGTATAATGTGTTTTCATTACTATTCCATTTAATAATTTTATTTAATCCTTTTTCAATGACCTGTACAGGTACATATAGCCTTTGTTCATACAAATATGAGGCTGCACTGAAAGTAATTTTCTTGCCGTCTGCTGTCATTTCCATGCTGCCAACCTTGGATGAAAGCAGCTTACAATTCTTTATTGCTGTGGCTGTTTTGGTTTTTTTATCCCAGCTTATATCATATCCGAACAAAGTCATTGTTTCTTTGAAAGGTAAAAATAGCTGATTTTTGATAAGTTGAAGAGGCATTGCAAATTCTATAGGTTCATTATCAATTTTGATTTTAATTTTATCCGAATTTGCTCCTACACAAGTTATCTGTGCCATTAAAATTAACGCAAATGTCAATATTCCTAAAAATTTTTTCATGAAATCCTCCCGGCATTTTATTTTCACTTTCTTTTTCATACTTTTTTGTATACATTGCTGTCCCGGGGGTGTAAATTATGCTGTTTAAATTTGTGAATTCTTATTTTCTGTTTGTATCTGTGGCTTTAGCTGACGAATCCGCTGTCCCCGCTGACTCCTTATTGCTGTTGTTGCTAATTATAATGTTGTTGCCTACTCCAATGTTCAAATCGGAACTTTCTGATATGTTTATATTTATATCGTTATTTTTTTGATCGCTTTGAGTATTTATATTATTATTTGTTTTTGGTCTGTTTATAGTTTTATCCTTTGATTTATCTACATAAGCAGGACTTTTTTTCTGCTTCTTATTGTCGATTTCCCGATTTTCGTTTGTTTTCTTTTCATCGATCTTCTTTGTCGGCACTGTTTTCTCTGCTTTTGCCGGAGCATCCTCCTGACCTGCTTTTGCAGGGTCATCTACCTGATATGCTGATTGAGAGGCTGTAGTCCGGGTTATATCAGATGCTACGTTTTTATTGTTGTTGCCTGCCTGAATAAATGTATAGCTTAAAATAGCAACAATAAAAATCACGGTTAAAACACTTCTTGCTTCTATGAACTTTTTGGCATTCCCCAGTTTGCTTCTGGGTATAAGATTGATTTTACTGTTTTTCAATGCAGTGTTTTTGTTTTTAAGTAATTGCAGATCAAATTTTACAATTCCCTTGTAGCCCCCCTCTATCCCTTTTTCAAGATCCAGCCTGTATTCATTGCTGCTGTCGAGCTTCTCACTGAATACATTCTTTGTGCTTACATCAGGTACATCATATGACCAGGAAGTACATACATTTAAAGATTCTTCGATAAATTCACCAAAATCTTTTATTCCGATAATCATTTCTTTTATTTCTTCTGTAATAGAAGAGCAGTTAATTATTGTTACTATTTCTTTTCTGATCATTTTACGCTGTACTTCACTGGTTTCTTTTACTGCAAACTCTACGATTCTGGATATGTCTTCTGATTTAATTTCCGCTTTGTTATTTTTCCATTTAGATATTATGGAAACTTCTTTGAGTAAATATCTATCTGCTAGTATATTGGCACTTTTTTTTGTTATTTTAAACAAAATACCCAGTATGTTTTTAAGATTAAAATAATTATCCTCCATACTATACTCCTATAGGGTTTTCTTTGGAATTTTATTAAACTAAATACATTTATAATTATTTTACCATAAATTATCTAGTATTGTAATCAAATTACATATTCTTTAGCGACATGTGACAAAAAAAGATATTTTGTTGTATATATGTTGATTATATGGTATTATTTGTATGACTTTATTTTTTGTC
>JAEZIU010000146.1 GCA_023436485.1 Bacillota bacterium
GTTGGTAGAGCATGCGGCTGTTAACCGCAGGGTCGTAGGTTCAAGTCCTACTTGAGGAGCCAAAAAAAAGATCCTTTGAGGATCTTTTTTTGTTATTGCAAAAATTTGTTCTTGCATATATCTCTTTCAAGTTAGTAAAACTTTTAGGCTGATAAGTTTTGAGATGCATTATATGATAAACTTTTAAATAATAATATAATGTAATAATTCTGTTTTATCGAATAATTTAACAACATAATTTATATTTCATTTTGACATTACTTAATATACATTAAACGTAAAAATTGTCACATTTCTTCTTAGAATTTAAAAATTTATTGAGCTCAACATTTTTTAAGTTCTGTTCCATTATGCAAATAGGACTTATATACTTATGTGCATGGGGGTATTTGCTTAGGGAGACTTTTAAAACTATTGAGCTAATTTATCCAATATAGTATTATTTATGTAATAAAGGGTCTTTCAAGGAGAATGAAAATGATTTTTTTTGATATAGACGATACGTTATTGGATCACAGCAAGTCAGAGTATCTTGGTGTAGAAGCATTTTATAACAGATATGCACATGAAATTAGTCTTAGTTCGAATAAATTCTATATGTTATGGAAGCAAGCTTCTGATAAATATTTCAATAAATATTTATCAGGGGAGATAACATTTGAAGAGCAACGCCTTGAAAGAATTAAAGAAATATATACTTATTTTGGTATTAATCTTCTAAATAATGATGCAAAAATTAGGTTCAGCTATTATTTAAATAAGTATGAAGAAAAATGGGTAGCTTTTGAAGATGTTACACCATGTCTAAATGAACTTTATGGACATAAATTGGGCATTATCAGTAATGGAAATTTACAACAGCAAATACTTAAGCTAAAAAGAATGGGAATTATTAATTCATTTTCAAATATCATTACATCAGGTGATTTAGGGGTAGTTAAGCCTAATGTTAAGATATTTGAAAAGGCATGTATTCTAGTAAATGAAAGTCCACAAAATTGTTATTATATTGGAGATAATTTAAATACTGATATATTACCGTGTAAAGAAATAGGTATAAAAGCTATTTGGATAAACAGAAGAAATGAATCAAGTTATTTATCTGATATTACTACGATTAACAGTCTGGACTATTTAAAATACGTATTATAAAACCTTGTAAAAATGCAAAATTTTTTTCCCTTTTGAAGAGTACTACAGATAAAAATTCTTTATTTGACAAAATAATCATTATATAGTAACATGTTACATATAATATTAACGACAAAGTATAAGATAATTTTTACTTTTACTAAATATACAGCTAAATTCATATTACATAAAGTTCCATTATTTATTACACAATTCATATAAGTTCAAATAATACTACATAATGCAGACTAAGCATTATTACGACTTTGTCATTCGTTTTTTATCAATAAATACGCTTTAAAATATTAATATTGATTTTTATATAACTCTTTAATTTATGATTATCGCATGTAATTGGGTATATTAGGGTTATATTGCTAAACTCCGGCAGTATAAAGACTTTATGATCACAATTAAGATATGGGAGATGTATAAAGTATGAGCTTATACAATAGTCTGGGTGATTTGATTGTAAACAAACCTCTTAATAAGGGGATTACTTTTATTTCGGGTGAATATGATGAGGTATTTATTTCATATAGTAATTTATATGAAAAAGCTCTCGGAATATTGTATAACCTTCAGAAAAACGGAATACAACGTGGAAATGAACTGGTATTTCAAATAAAAGATAATTATGAGTTTGTTTGCTGTTTCTGGGCATGCATACTGGGAGGAATCATACCTATTCCTGTAGCAGTAGGAAACAAAAGCGAACACAGACGTAAATTATTTAATATATGGGATGTGTTAAATAATCCATACCTTTTAACAGATAAAGGAACAAATGTCATTGAAAAATCTTTGGAAGATGGTATTGAGCTAGATAAAATACAAGTAATCAAAGGAAAAACTGTTTTTATAGAAGATATAACAGAGGCAAACGGCATCGGAGAACTGTTTAAGTCAACTCCTGAAGATATCGCTTTTATACAATTTTCGTCAGGCTCAACCGGAGACCCGAAAGGAGTAATACTTACTCACGGTAATTTGTTGACTAATGTTAGTGCAATACTTTCAGGCATATGTGTTACAGAAAAAGACACTTCTCTTAGTTGGATGCCTTTAACTCATGATATGGGTTTAATTGGGTTTCATATAGCACCTCTGGCAGCTGATATAAATCAGTATATAATGGATACTTCTCTATTTATCCGCAACCCGATTCTTTGGATTAAAAAGGCTAATGAACACAGGCTTACCGTACTTTCTTCACCTAATTTCGGATATAAGTATTTTCTTGAATTTTATAAGGCTGAACGAGCTGAAAACTGGGACTTGTCCAATGTAAGAATAATTTTTAACGGCGCAGAGCCTATTTCGGTGGAACTTTGTAAAAGATTTTTGGAAGAGTTATCAGTATACGGCTTAAAATCAAACGTTTTATTTAATGTATATGGAATGGCTGAAGCCAGTCTTGCAGTAACATTTCCTCCACATGGTGAAGAGCTTGCGTCTATTAAACTTGACCGAGAATTCTTGTATATAGGGCAAAGTATCAAGGAATTTCACGAAAATGATTACATAAGTGCAATAGAGTTTGCTGATGTTGGTTATCCTGTAACAGACTGCATTGTTAGGATTTGTGACAATAACGATACAGTTCTGGATGAAAATACAGTAGGCAATATCCAAATAAAGGGTAATAATGTAACTTCGGGTTATTATAATAACAGAAATGCTACATTAGAAGTATTTAGAAAAGATAACTGGTTAGATACCGGGGATCTGGGATTTTTCAAAAACGGAAGACTGATTGTTACCGGGAGAGCAAAAGACGTTATTTTTGTAAACGGTCAGAATTATTATGCGCATGATGTGGAACATGTCTCGGAGGGTGTTGACGGTGTAGAGCTTGGTAAGGCGGCTGCATGTGGTGTGTTCAATAGGATTTCCCAAAAAGATGACATAATACTATTTATTGTTTATAAGAAAAGACCGGATAGTTTTGTTAAACTCGCATCTAACCTTAAAAAGCACATATATAAACATATGGGGTTGGAAATAGAAAATGTAATTCCTGTTAAAAACTTTCCAAAGACTACAAGTGGAAAAATTCAAAGGTATAGACTTGGGGAGATGTACCAAAATGGTGAATTTGACAAAGTAATTAGTGAGCTTAAAGAATTGACCAATAATGAACTCGTTGAAAATATTAGCAATACCGGGGATACCACGGAAGAAACCCTTAAAAATATTTGTTGCGATGTGTTCGGTATTAGAAGCATTGGGCTAACCGAGAATCTTATTGAGCTGGGGGGAGATTCCTTAAAGTTAGCAATTCTGGCTTCAAGAATTCAAAAGCATTTTAATGTTGAGATTCCAATTGAAAAGCTATTTGAGTATAGTACTTTAAATGAGATTTTGTCATACGTAAAAAAAGCGGATAATAAAAAATATCAATGTATTGAACCTGTTTCTGAAAAACTCTACTATCCGGTGACTCCTGCACAGAAAAGAGTCTTTTCTCTGGAAATGATTGGTGGGGTAGGGACAAGTTATAATATTCCGGTTGCAATGATTATTGAGGGAGATATTGATTACAAAAGGCTTGAGAAAGTATTTAATGACTTGGTTGAGAGACATGAATCTTTAAGGACGTCATTTGAGGTTGTGGAAGGTCAAACTGTTCAAAGGATACATAAGAATGTTAATTTTAGTATTGAAACATATTCCCTACAAGTTGGTTCAAACGAAAATGTTAATGAAATAATAAATTCTTTAGCTGAAAATTTTATTAGGCCATTTAATATGTTTGAAGCTCCGCTTATGAGGGTGAAACTTGTAAAGATATCGGATAAGAAGCACGCCCTATTTCTGGACATACACCATATTGTATCGGACGGAACATCCATGGGCATTTTAATAAGAGATTTTGCAGGTTTATATAGAGGCGAAAAGTTGAATCCGTTAAAAGTTCTATATAAGGACTATGCCCAATGGAGAAATGATTTTTCAGAGACAGATGTTTTGAAGACTCAGGAAAATTATTGGTTGGAAAGATTTAAGGGAGAATTACCGTTATTGTCACTTCCACTGGATTATAACAGACCTGCTATTAAAGACTTTAATGGAGATTCAATAAGGTTCAGCATACAAAATAATATTAAAGAAAAACTGAAAAAGCTTGGAGAAAAAAATGGTGCAAGCCTTTTTATGATTATTCTCGCGGCCTACAATGTGCTGCTTTCAAAGTATTCAGGACAGGAAGATATTGTTGTAGGGTCACCTGTAGCCGGTAGAAAGCATCCAGATGTATCAGATATTTTAGGTATGTTTGTAAACACTTTACCATTAAGAAACTTTCCGGTAGGAGATAAGTCCTTTTTATATTTCCTTGAAGAAGTAAAAAAAGATGCGTTAAAAGCTTTTGAATATCAGGACTATCAATTCGATCAATTGGTAGAAAAGGTGGATAAAAAAAGAGATATGAGTAGAAATCCTCTTTTTGATACCATGCTTGTAATGCAAAATATGGACATACCCGAGTTTGAAATAGGAGGCTTAAATTTTAATCAATTTTATATAAATAGCAAGTCTTCCAAGTTTGATTTGACATTGGAAGCAGTAGAAAACTGCAATGATATAGTATTCAATCTGGAGTACTGTACAGCACTTTTTAAAAGAGAAACTATGGAGAGTTTGGCACTCCATTTTCAAAACATACTTGAGAGAATTGCCGAAAATCCTCAAATACAGATTTCAAATATAGAAATGCTGGCTCCACAGGAAAAGAGTCAGATATTATTTGATTTTAATAATACAGAATATGAATATCCAAAGGACAAAACAATATCCTGTGTTTTTGAGGAACAGGCACAAAAAACTCCTGATAATATTGCAGTAATGTTTGGAGAGGAAAAGCTTACATATAGGGAACTTAACCAACGAGCTAACTCTCTGGCAAGAGTATTGAGAAAGCAGGGAGTCAAAGGGGACAGCATAGTTGCGGTGATGCTTGATCGTTCCCTTGAAATGATAACGGGTATACTTGCGGTACTAAAGGCGGGGGGAGCGTATTTGCCTGTGAGCCCCGACTATCCCGAGGAAAGAGTAAGGTATATTTTAAAGGACAGCGGTACAAGAATACTTCTTACAAATAATGATGTAATTGGAAGATGGACTTCGGAGGTTATAGATTCTTTAAAAGTCACAGTAATAAATCTGGATGAAAGTGCGTTATACCAAGGCGATTGCTCAAACCTTGAAAAAATAAATACCTCCCGAAACCTTGCATATATAATCTATACCTCCGGCTCTACAGGAAAGCCAAAGGGAGCTATGATAGAGCATTACTCGGTTATAAACAGGATAAATTGGATGCAG
>JAEZIU010000297.1 GCA_023436485.1 Bacillota bacterium
ATTTCCTTTTGTATCAATTCCTACGACTGAAATATGCCAACGTGGATGTTGTTTTTATAGCTCACACAACAACTGCAAAGGAAGTAAACGAAAGAGAGTTTTTCCACCGGGGTGAATCCGGTGGAACATACATCAGTAGCGGGTATGATAAAGCATTGGAAATCATTGCCGATAGATACAGTCCTACCAACTGGAACATATATGCTTTTCACTGCAGCGACGGGGACAACTGGTCAGAAGACAATAAAAGGGCTGTGGAAAGTGCTAACAAGCTGTGTGAGGTATGCAATCTGTTTGGTTACGGAGAAATAGTACCCGGATACTACAATATTGGGAGTACCATAAAAAATGAATTTCAGACCAAAATTAAAAGTAAGAATTTTGCAGCTATAAATATTAACAAAAAAGAGGATGTCCTTCCGGCACTTAAAAAGCTTCTTGATAAAGCAAGCGACGTGGATGAGAAGGCGAACTAAGTAGATTGAATATTAAATTAGTGGGAGGAATAAAAAGCTGATGGCGGATTTTAGTCTAAAGGAGCTGGAATACTGGAATGAGCGTATTGAAAAAATAGCGATGGAAAGTGGCCTTGACTTTTATAATCAGGAATTTGAAATAATAAACTATGAAGATATGATAGGTTATGAGTCATACGTAGGAATGCCATCCCACTATCCCCACTGGAGTTACGGAAAATCCTTTGAGAGAATAAAAACACTTCATAAATATAATCTCACGGGCCTTCCATATGAAATGGTTATTAATTCCAACCCGTGTATAGCGTACCTGATGAAGGATAATTCACTTTTGTTACAAATATTAACAATAGCACATGTATACGCCCATAATGACTTTTTTAAGAATAACAGACTGTTTAACCAGGGTACCCAGGCTGAATACGCAGTAGAGGCCTTTAAAAACCATGCGAACCGCATACGTGACTATATTTCTGACCCAAGCATAGGGTATGCTAAAGTCGAAAAGATTCTCAATGCAGCACATGCAGTTAAGCTTCAAACCGAAAGGATAATTGACTTCCGTAATAATAAAAAGGAAAAAGAACAATCAAAATCCGCTTTAACTGAATATAAAACTGAGTTTCCCAACTTGGACAGATATTCCCGAAATGGAACAAACGATGACACAGATATGAGCCGTCAGGAAATAAAAATACCCGAGGAACCACAGGAAGATATACTGAATTTTATTGCTGAATATGGCCGTTTGCAGGACTGGGAAAAGGATATCCTTTCTATTGTAAGAGAAGAAGCTCAGTATTTTATCCCCCAAATTGAAACAAAAATAATGAATGAGGGTTGGGCAAGTTTCTGGCATTATACTATATTAACCAAGCTTGAATTACCACAGAATCTGCACTTTGAGTTCCTAAGAAAACATAATGAAGTAATCAGGCCTTTAAAATCAAGTATAAATCCATATTTTATTGGGTTTAAAATTATTGAGAATCTCTACAATACCCAGGGTAAAGATAAGATATTTGAGGTAAGAGAAACCGAGAGAGATCAGTCTTTTATCAGAAGATACCTGACACAGGAATTGTGCGGTGAAATGAATCTTTTTGAATATATAGCCACAGGAAGCGATTATATGATTTCAGAGGTTTCAGACGATGAGGGCTGGAAAAAAGTAAGAGATACTTTGTGCAATACAGTAGGCATTGGGAGTATTCCAACAATAAAAGTAACCGAGTGGAGCCCAAAGGAGAATACTTTATTCCTTGAGCACCAATTCGACGGGCGTGAACTGGAATTGAGTTTCGCTTATGAAACACTCAAACATCTTGTAGATTTATGGAAAGGTAAAGTTGTACTGACTACGCACCTGGAAGAAAAGAAAAAAAATATAGCATGCGATGAAATGAAAAGAATATCCCTGTACACTTGAGATAAAGCCACTTTTATAAAAACTGTTAGCACTCTTACTGACTGAGTGCTAAAAAATACTTGAAACTTTACACTATTCGAGTTATATTATTAATAGTGTAAAAAATGAAGTGGAGGTAATATTATGAAACACGAAAGCGGAAGTATTTCAATAAATACGGAAAACATATTTCCAATAATTAAAAAGTGGTTGTACTCTGAAAAGGACATATTTATAAGGGAACTTGTGTCAAATGCAAGCGATGCCATAAGCAAGATGAAAAAGCTTGATGTTATGGGAGAAGCTGAACTGCCCGAGGGAAATAAATTTGAAATAAAGGTCATTGTCAATAAAAATGATAAGACCATAAAAGTAATAGATAATGGCTTGGGAATGACAGAGGAGGAAGTAAAAAAATATATAAATCAGATTGCTTTTTCAGGAGCAGTCGATTTTCTTGAAAAATACAAGGACAAGTCAGACGACGGGCAGATTATAGGACACTTTGGACTTGGATTTTATTCTGCATTTATGGTATCACAGCGTGTACAGATTGACACACTTTCATATCAGAAAGATGCAGCCGCTGTGAAATGGGTAAGTGATGGCGGAACAGAATTCGAAATGTCAGATTCCGACAGGAACGAGAGAGGAACAACAATAACTCTTTATCTGTCTGATGACAGTTTGGAATTTACAGAAGAATTCACAATGAGGACTACCCTTGAAAAATATTTTGCTTTCCTGCCTTATGAATTATATCTTGAAGATGCTGCCAAGGTAGAAGAAAAGAAAGAGGAAACAAAAGAAGAAGCAAAAGAAGGCGACGAAAAGGCAGTTGCTGAACCTAAGAAGCCTGAACCTTTAAATGATACACAGCCTCTTTGGCTTAAAAATCCAAAGGACTGCACAGACGAAGAGTACAAACAGTTCTATTCAAAAGTGTTCCATGACTTTAATGAACCGCTTTTCTGGATACATCTGAATATGGATTATCCGTTTAACCTGAAAGGTATACTTTATTTCCCTAAACTCAAACACGAATTTGAGACTAACGAAGGGCAGATAAAGCTTTACTACAATCAGGTATTTGTTGCGGACAATATAAAAGAAGTAATTCCTGAATTCCTACTATTACTAAAGGGTGTACTGGATTGTCCGGATTTACCGTTAAACGTTTCAAGAAGTTTCTTACAGAACGACGGCTATGTTAACAAGATTTCCACTCACATAACAAAGAAGGTTGCAGACAAGCTTACATCAATATTTGAGAATGACCGTGAAACCTATAACAAATACTGGGATGATATAAATCCTTTTGTTAAATATGGCTGTTTACGTGAAGAAAAATTCTATGACAGAGTCAAGGATGTCCTTATTTTCAAGTCAACAAAGGGAGGATACACTACTCTCCAGGAATACCTTGAAAACAACAAGGACAAGCATGAAAATAAAGTATTCTACGTTTCAGATGAAAATCAGCAAGCTCAATACATCAAGCTGTTTAATGAAAACGGCATGGAAGCGGTAATACTTACAAACATGATAGACAATCACTTTATGTCTCTCCTTGAAAGCAAAGGCTCGGGTCTGCAGTTTAACAGAATAGATGCTGATATTTCCGCAAGCATGAAGCAGGAAAACACAGGAATACCTGAAGCTGATGTGAGCTATTTGGAAAGTTTATTTAAGGAAACAGTAAATGATGAAAAACTTAAAATACAAGTTGAATCCTTGAAGAATGAAACAATACCGGCTGTAGTACTGCTGTCAGAGCAGTCCCGAAGAATGCAGGAAATGAGCAAGATGTTCGGGGGAATGGATATGGGTAATATGTTTCCAAAAGAACAGACTCTTGTGTTAAACTCTTCAAATAAACTTGTAAAGGCATTGCTTGATTTAAAGGAAAAGGATGAAAGAAAAGACGATGTGAAGTTGGTAAGTGAACATATATATGATTTAGCCATGATGAGCCACCAGACTTTGGAGCCTGATGCAATGGCCAAATTTATACAAAGAAGTAATGAGATATTGATGAAAGTTCTTTAATTCAAACAGTTAAACAAAAAACCCGGATGACAGTTAATTGCCATCCGGGTTTTAATATGACTTCTATTTATTATCTTTATCAGTTTGTCTTATTTCAACACGTCTTATTTTTCCGCTTATGGTTTTAGGTAGCTCACTTACAAATTCAATGATTCTTGGATATTTGTAAGGTGCAGTAACCCTCTTTACATGATCCTGAAGTTCCTTAACCAGTTCCTCGCTTGAAGTATAGTTCTTTGCCAGTATAACGGTAGCTTTTACAATCTGTCCTCTGATAGGGTCAGGAACAGCAGTTATGGCACATTCCAGAACTGCCGGATGTTCAAGCAAAGCACTTTCAACCTCAAAAGGCCCGATTCTGTAGCCTGAGCTTTTAATTACATCATCAGCTCTGCCTACAAACCAGAAATAGCCATCTTCATCACGCCACGCCATATCACCTGTATAATAAATACCATCATGCCATACGCTCTTAGTAAGGGCTTCATCTCTGTAGTAACCACCGAACATACCAGCAGGCTTCCTGTTGGTAGTCCTAACAACAATCTGGCCTTCTTCACCATCCTGACATGAATTTCCGTTGTCATCAAGAAGGTCTATATCATATCCAGGAGACGGCTTACCCATTGACCCAGGCTTTGGCTCCATCCATGGGAAAGTACTTACTGTAACAGTCAATTCTGTCTGACCAAAGGCTTCCATTAGCTTTATGCCAGTAGCCTTGTAAAATTGGCTGTATACCTCCGGATTGAGAGGTTCTCCTGCAACAGTGCAATATTTTAGACTGCTTAAATCAAACTTGGTAATATCTTCTTTGATAAAAAACCTGTAAATTGTAGGAGGAGCACAAAAAGAAGTAACATGGTGTTTTGATATAACCTCAAGCAGTTCCTTCGGAACAAACTTATCAAAATCATATACAAATACGGCACTCCCTGCAAGCCACTGGCCATAAATTTTGCCCCATACGGCTTTAGCCCAGCCTGTATCAGCAACTGTCAGGTGGAGTCCGCCTTCCGAAACATTCTGCCAATACCTGGCAGTAAGGATATGTCCCAAAGGATATTCGTAATCATGCTGAACCATCTTTGGCATTCCTGTAGTTCCCGATGTAAAGTACAATAATGATATATCGCTGTTGTGAGAACCTAAATCTCCCAGCGGCCTTTGAAATTCGCTGGAAGATTCTTCAATGCCGGATGAAAAATCCAACCAGCCATCCTTAGTTCCATTAATCAATGCCTTATATTTTACGGTCGGTGTTTTACTTTGTGAATCTTCTATATGCTTTACAACCTCAGGTTCGTTTACACAAACGATCATTTTTATATCTGCTGCATTAGCCCTGTAAACTATATCCTTTGAAGTGAGTAGATGAGTTGCCGGAATTGTAACGGCACCCAGCTTATGCAGTGCCAAAATACAGAACCAGAACTCATATCGTCTTTTTAATATGAGCATTACAGGGTCGCCCCTTTTAATACCCAATGATTTAAAAAAGTTAGCTGTCTTATCGCTATACTCTTTTAACTGACCGAATGTGAATGTTGCCTCGGACCCAGATTTATCACACCATACAATTGCTACCTTATCTGGTGTTGTCTTTGCATATTCATCAACAACGTCATATGCAAAATTAAAATTCTCAGGTATTTTTATATTAAAGTTCTCGTAAAAATCCTCGTAAGATGTAAAGTCTACCTGAGATAAGTATTTTTCCAACATTACTTACTCCCCCTGATACTTAAAGAATAATTGCCAAAAATCTGGCTTTTTTACCGTCCATCGCTTTCATTCCGTGGCTTGATGAAGAATCAAAATAAACTGAGTCACCTTCATTCATAATAAGCTCGCGGCCGTTAATTATAATTTTCAGAGTTCCTTCTATAATATAATTGAATTCCTGACCTTTATGAGAATTGAAGTGGACAGGTGAATCGGAAGCCTCCGGTTCAACAGTTACAATAAAAGGCTCAGCCTTTTTACCGACAAAATTGTAAGCAAGGCTGTGATATTTATAGTGTTCGCGTCTCTCAACACTAACACCCTTTCCATCTCGAACAAGCTGATAAGTATGAAGTTTTGGAGCATCTCCCGTAATTATTGCAGAGAGTTCCACATTAAACTTGGTTGCTATTTGGTAAAGAAAACTGACAGGAATATCCGTTTCGCCGCTTTCATATGCTTTGTAGGCTTCTTCTGAAATTTTAAGTTCTGCAGCAAGGGCTTCAACACATATTTCTGAGATTTCTCTTAATTCTTTTATTCTTGAAGCAATTAACCTGATTTGTTCAGACATATAATCACCTTCCCGTGTTTTATGTAATTAAAAAATAAATTTTACAATAAAATAATATCATAAATACAAGCATAGCTGTAAAAAAACTGGAAGATATGTACTAAATTCAATACAACGATCATTAAGCTATGTTAGCATATTTGATTTGGTAAATATATACCGTAAAGAACCTTTCAATAATAAATTTTTAACGTTTTCTGCTTTTTTTAACACACAAAATTTCAATAGAGTTGAAAATAGTAAAAGTATCTTTAATAATATGGAATTTATTCAAATAATATGTTACCATGAACTTATGTATAATTTTATTTTTAAACTTACGGGGGCGAAAAAAACATGTCTATAGGCAAAAAGATACTGTGTATTGTAATCGGTTGCATAATCATTGTAGGCGGTGGGACGGCCTTATATATTATTTGTGATTTTCCTGTTTATATAGTTACGGCAATATTCTGTATATTTGCTGTTGCGATAGGTTTATGGCTTACTTTTTCTCTTACCATGCCTATCAAAGTACTTTCAAGTGTTGTTGAACGTACGGCAAATTTCGATTTATCACATGACAAAACATATAATCAGATAAAAGGAAGAAAGGACGAAATAGGATTCCTTGCAAGAAACCTTTCAACCATGAGAGGTTCATTGAGAGAAATACTTGGACTTATGGCTAATGCATCTGAAAAAGTTATTGAAAATTCTCAGCAAGTAGAGAGTATGACCGAGAATTTAAAAGAAAAAGCAGATGATACATTAGCCACTACAGAACATATATCCGCGTCAATGCAGGAATCGGCTGCAACATCTCATCAGATAAATTTCAGTACTCAGGAAATAAAGAAAAATATTAACCTAATTGCCCAGAATTCCGAGGAAGGGGCACAAACAGCAAATGAAGTGAGTATTAAGGCAAGCGAGATTAAAGAAAGTGCAGTTTTATCTGCCAGTAATGCAAATAATGTATATCTGGAAGTTAAACAACAGCTTCAGGGAGCTATAGATAAAGCAGGTGAAGTTTCACACATTGACCAGCTTGCTCAGGCCATACTTCAGATAACAGAACAGACAAACCTACTCTCCCTTAATGCGGCCATTGAAGCAGCAAGAGCCGGAGAAGCAGGAAAAGGCTTTGCTGTAGTAGCCGATGAAATAAGAAAGCTTGCTGACCAGTCTTCAAAAACCGCAGCTGATATTAAGAATATAGTAAAGACGGTAAATGAATCTGTGGGTGCCTTGACTAACAGTGCAGGAGTACTTCTGGAATTCGTTGACAAGGAAGTATTAAACGACTATAAGAAGCTTATTGATACAGGCGAGCAGTACTATAACGATTCAGCTCAGTTCAGCAAGATAATGAATGAATTCAATAACTCTGCTAAGGCTATGAACAATTCCATTGCAAACATTGTTACTGCGTTGGAACAGGTTACTTCCAGCGTAAACGAAAGTGCAGAAGGGGTTGAAATTATTACAGTTAAAACAGCTGAGGTTGTTGAACACTTTGTAAATGTCAAAGTATCTACGCAGGATAATCTTGTTGCTTCCAAAAAGCTAAAGGATCAGGTATCAAAGTTTACATTATAAATAAAATACAAATTTAAAAGCCGCATCTGATAAAGGTTAACTATAATACTATTGTCAGGGCGGCTTTTTTTGGGAAATATTTGCGGGTCAAAACCGCTTGAAATAGCCTTCGAAAAAACTAGCTGACTATTTTGTAAAATGATAGTATAATATAAAGAGGTTTCCTTACTTAGAACTTTATACCCTTTATAATAAATAAAAGTAGGTGCTAATGTGGAAAGAGAATATGTAAAAGTAAGTAAAGACATTATGGATAGTATTTTAGCTGATGATGTTTATACCCGTGGAGGAAACATGGTTGTTCCGTCTGATACGTTGATATCAGAGCATATTATTAAAAAGCTAAAAGCCTTTAGAGTTGAAAGAGTAACCATATACAGGTCTCATTCGATTCTTGGCAACGAATATCTATCAGATATGAGTATTAGTGACAGCCAGAAAAAATATATTGAAGATGTTAATACTACCAAGGCAATATTGCGTGATCTGGCAATAGGTAAGGAACTGGATATTAATAATGTAAAAACCATAACGGGTAATATCTATGAAAGACTGGGCGATGTAAGTTCAATAATTGAATGTATTAATTCAATTAAAGTAGCCGATCAGTATACATATTCACACTCCGTAAATGTCGCAGTTTATGCAATGCTATTGGGTAAGTGGATGAACTTGAGCCAATTACAGATTAAGGATCTTGCCATGGCAGGTCTCTTACATGATATAGGCAAATCCAAGATATCTACTGAAATTATAAATAAAAAGGGTCCACTTACTGAAAGCGAGTTTGAGATTATAAAAAGGCATCCAATTTACGGGTATGATATAATTAAAGACTTTTCCGAAATTACAATGGATATAAAAAGAGCAGTTATATTGCATCACGAAAAAGAAAACGGTACAGGCTATCCTTTTGGTATTCATGGGAATAAAAAGAATCTTTATGCAAAAATAATTACGGCTGCAGATATTTTTGATGCAATAACGTCAGAAAGAGTTTACAAAGAAAAGCAGACACCGTTCTCAGCATTCAAGGAGATGGAGAAAATAGGGTATGATATTGTTGACCCAATGGTAATGGGTGTAATGTTTGATAATATGCCAAGGTATTATATCGGTTCAAAGGTAAAGCTTGACAATGGCGAAATCGGAGAAGTAGTTTACGTTCCAAGTTCTTGTGCCTATGCTCCGGTTGTAAAAATAAACGAAGATTTTGTTGACTTTGCAAAGGAAAAAGAAGCACTCATAAGTGAACTGCTGTAGTTTTATATCAGTTCACTTATAAAAGTTTTCACTGCCTTAGATAATACCACATTTTTCATGGTGACAACCCCTATACTTCTCGGAGGTAGGGGTTCTTTTGATATAATCCGGAATAGTTCACCTGATTTTATTGCATCCACAGCACTTTCCCTTAATACACAGGCGATTCCTGTACCTATTTTTGCAAATTCAACGAGAAGGTCAAGACTTTCCAGCTCTATTTCAGGAGAACATGTAAGGCCTTGGCCTTGGAAAAAACGATCAACAGATTTCCTTGTTGAACTATCCGACTGAAGTAAAACAAGAGGATATCTGTTCAATTCCTGCAAGGATATTTCCCTTCCTTTTAATTCTTTAAATTTATCTGATGCAACAAAAATATCCTCAACAGAAATAAAATGAGAGGCATTAAAAATATCCTCGTTAACCGGCAGCGTAGAAATAGCAATATCTATAAGGCCTCCCTTTAAAACGTCCAGTAGTTGGGGAGTAGTTCGGTTTATAACCTTAACCATAATATTCGGGTACATTTGCCCGAATATTTTTATATATGGCATAATGAAATATTTGCATATCGAATCGCTTACGCCTATTCGAATTTCACCGGCAGTAAGGCCTTCAAATTCCTGGAGCTTTTCTTCGGCAGTTTTCAAATAATTATAGGCCTGAGAAACATAACTGAATAGAAGCTCACCTTCATTTGTCAGCTGGATATTTCTCGACTTTCTGTGGAATAAGGTTACACCTAGCTGTTTTTCAAGGCTTTTCACAGATTGGCTTACAGCTGACTGTGTTATAAAGAGTTTGCGAGCTGCCTCTGAAAAGCTTTTATTATCAGCGCACTGATAAAATATTTTATACAATTCAAAGTTAATATCCATAAGTACTCCTAATACAACATATTAATTATATTAATTTTACTAATATATTTTATCATAATATAATTATAATTAGAAAGACTATTCGAATGAATTTATATATATTAGGGGGACTGCCAAATGAAAAGTACTGTAAAAAGGTTATTTGTTGTAAAGAAACATCCTTATGACGTTGAAGCACAGGGACTTTTGAAGGACTTAAGAGAAACGCTGGGAATAAAGTCATTGGAATCACTAAAGATAGTTAACAGATATGATGTAGAAGGCATAAGCGATTCTGAATATAAACTGGCAAGGAATACAATTTTTTCTGAGCCAACAGTTGATTTTGCATATGATGAGGAGTTCGAAATTCCTGCAAACTGTAAAGCTTTTGCAGTTGAATACCTTCCCGGACAATATGATCAAAGAGCCGATTCTGCTGCTCAATGTATACAGCTTTTAACACAAGGCGACAGACCTGATATAAACACTGCAAGAGTAATTGTTTTAGAAGGCAGCTTAAATGAAGAAGAATTTAATTCTATAAAAAAATACTATATAAACCCTGTTGAAAGCAGAGAAGCAAAGATGACAAAGCCGGAAACTCTTAAATCTGAGGTAGAGCAGCCGGAAGATGTTGCTACTCTTAACGGATTTGCATCCATGAATGAAAAACAACTCTCTGAGCTTTTAAGGGAAATGGGTTTTGCCATGTCTTTTGACGATATTGTTTTCTGCCAGAGCTACTTTAAAGATACAGAAAAGCGTGACCCTTCAGTAACAGAAATGAGAATGATAGACACTTACTGGTCCGATCACTGCAGACATACGACCTTTCTCACTTGTATAGACAATGTAAAATTCGAAAAAGGCAGATTTACGGAAATCATTGAGGAAAGCTACAAGGACTACATTGAAAAAAGAGAGGATATCTATAAAGACCGTAACGACAAAGACATATGCCTTATGGATGTTGCGCTTATGGCAATGAAAGCATTAAAAAAACAAGGAAAACTAAACGACCTCGACCTATCAGATGAAATAAATGCATGCAGTATAGTTGTTAATGCAGATGTAAACGGAAAAAATGAAGAGTGGCTTGTAATGTTTAAAAATGAGACACACAACCATCCTACAGAAATAGAGCCTTTTGGCGGAGCCGCAACATGCCTTGGAGGAGCTATCAGAGACCCGTTGTCAGGAAGAGTTTATGTATACCAAGCAATGAGGGTAACCGGAAGCGGCGACCCAAGGACAAAACTTGAGGATACTATACAAGGAAAGCTCCCACAGAAGAAAATATCTACCGGAGCAGCTACAGGATACAGTTCCTACGGAAATCAGATAGGCCTTGCTACCGGACAGGTAGCCGAAATATACGACGAGGGTTATGTTGCAAAAAGGATGGAAATCGGTGCCGTAATCGGTGCAGCACCAAGAAAAAATGTTGTAAGAATGCAACCGGAGGCAGGAGACAAGATAATACTACTTGGTGGTAGAACGGGTAGAGACGGCTGCGGAGGAGCAACCGGCTCATCCAAGGCACATACTGAAGAATCTCTCATGACCTGTGGAGCTGAGGTTCAGAAGGGTAATGCTCCTACAGAGAGAAAAATACAGCGTTTATTCAGAAATCCCGATGTAAGCACATTGATAAAGAGGTGCAATGACTTTGGTGCAGGAGGGGTTTCCGTTGCAATTGGAGAATTGGCAGACGGACTTGAAATAAACCTTGATGCAGTACCAAAGAAATATGAAGGTCTGGACGGAACAGAACTGGCAATTTCAGAGTCACAGGAGCGTATGGCAGTTGTTGTCGCTGCAGGTGATGTGGAAAAATTCATAGGCTTTTCAGTAGAGGAAAATTTAGAAGCTGTGGTTGTTGCAGAAGTAAGGGCGGAACCTAGACTTAAAATGTCATGGAGAGGTAAGCAGATAGTTGATTTGAGCCGTGAATTCCTGAATTCAAACGGTGCAAAGCAAAGAATAGACATAGAGATTTCAGCACCAAATGAAGTAACATATTTTGATGAATGTAATGAAATAGAGATAGATAATATCAAAGAATATTGGATTAATAACCTGCAAAATCTTAACAGATGTAGCCAAAAAGGATTGGTTGAAAGATTTGACTCGACGATAGGTGCAAATACAGTACTTATGCCTTTCGGCGGAAAAACGCAGCTTACTCCTGCGGAAGGTATGGCTGCAAAGCTGCCTCTTATGGAAGGTGATACAACAACCGGAACACTTATGTCCTATGGATACAATCCTGACATATCAAAGTGGAGTCCTTTCCATGGAGCAGTATATGCTGTAGTAGAATCGATTGCAAAAATAGTTGCTATGGGCGGTGACTACAGTAAAGCAAGACTCACACTGCAGGAATATTTTGAAAAGCCTGGAAAAGATGCAAAGCGTTGGGGAAAACCTCTAAGTGCTTTGCTTGGTGCGTACTACGCACAGATGAAGCTGGGAACGGCGGCTATCGGCGGAAAGGACAGTATGTCGGGAAGCTTTATGGAAATGGATGTTCCGCCGACATTGGTTTCCTTTGCTGTAAACACGGTTAATGTTGAGAATGTAATTTCAAATGAATTCAAGGCTGCAGGAAGCAGCGTTGTACTGCTCAAAGTAAAGCTTGACGATAATATGCTACCGGATTTTGATGAGCTGGACAAAGTATACAGTCGTGTAAATAAGCTTGCCAAACAAAAATCCATTCTGTCTGCAAGTTCTGTAAGATCAGGCGGTATTGCTGAAATAATCAGTAAAATGGCGTTTGGTAATATGATTGGATTTAAATTAGAAGGAATTACTGATGTTTCCCTTCTGTTTAAACCATTCTACGGATCTATAATACTTGAAATACCTGAAAACGTAGATTTAGCAAAAGTTTTGGAAGGTCTTAGATACGCTGTACTGGGAAATACTACCGATAATTCGGAAATTAACATAAATGGCACTATTATTAAACTTGATGAACTTGCCGATAAGTGGCAGGAGCCTTTGGAAAAAGTGTTCCCTACAAGGGTAAGGGATGATCAGAAGGCTGCAGTTGAGTACAGTTTTAAAGCAAAAACAAAAGCAAAACCGGCTGCAAAGATAGCAAAACCAAGAGTATTTATCCCTGTATTTCCGGGAACCAACTGTGAATATGACACCAAAAAGGTATTCGAAAATGCCGGCGGAATTGTTGAAACAATGGTTATAAAAAACATGACTCATAGTCACATAGAAGAGTCTATAGAGAGAATGAAAAACCTCATTAACAATTCCCAGATAATCATGATACCCGGAGGGTTTAGTGCGGGAGATGAACCTGAAGGTTCAGGTAAGTTTATTGCTACAGCCTTCAGAAATCCTGTTGTCAGTGAAGCCGTAATGAAGCTTTTGAAGAACAGGGATGGATTGGTATTAGGTATCTGCAACGGCTTCCAGGCACTTGTTAAGTTAGGACTTCTTCCATTCGGTGAAATAAGAGAAATTGACGAGGCATGTCCTACACTGACCTTTAATACCATAGGACGTCACCAATCCTGTCTTGTTAAAACAAGAATTGCATCAAACCTTTCACCATGGCTGAACAACGTAAAAGTTGGTGATGTCCATACAATTGCAATATCCCATGGGGAAGGACGGTTTACTGCAAACAGTGACGTACTGGCTGCTTTGGAAGCAAACGGACAGATTGCTACCCAGTATGTTGATCTGGATGGAAAGCCAACATATGACATATCAAATAATCCAAATGGCTCAATTAATGCTGTAGAAGGTATTACAAGCACTGATGGAAGAGTCTTCGGTAAGATGGGACATTCTGAAAGAATAGGTTCAAACCTGTACAAAAATGTACCGGGTGAGAAAGATCAGAAATTATTTGAAGCCGGAATTGAGTATTTTGGATAATAATCGCGTGAAATGTAACGGGTACAAATAATGGTAAAAATGATGACAGCCCAAAGAAAACATGTTATCATGAAAAAAAGTGGTTATTTTCGGAGGTGGGCATTATGAAGATTTCGTTTTCCACATTGGGCTGTCCGGGATGGAGTTGGGAGGATATGCTTTCAACTGCAAAGGATATAGGTTTTGACGGTATTGAAGTCAGGGGTGTAGGCAATGAACTTTATGTACCTAAAGTGAAACATTTTTCAAACGATAATATTGAACTTACAAAGAAGAAATTGACTAAAATAGGTCTTGAAATACCTTGCTTGACTTCAGCGTGTTTTTTATTTGACAAGGACAATATAGATAAAAATATAAAAGAAGGTATTGATTATATTAGTCTTGCTGAAAAATTGGGTACACCGTATGTAAGGGTTTTAGGTGATGCTCAGCCGCAGCCATCTGATATAGATATAGATTTTGTTGCTAAAAACCTCAAAAATCTTGCAGGTGTTGCAAAAGAAAAAGGAGTCAAGTTATTGGTAGAAACCAATGGTGTATTTGCGGATTCCAAGGTTCTGAAATCATTACTGGATGAAGTTGATTCTGATAGCGTAGGAGTGCTATGGGATATACATCATCCTATCAGATTTTTCAATGAGCCGTTGGAATACACGTACGCAAATTTGAAAGATCATACATGTTTTGTACACATTAAGGATTCGGTTATGGTAGATGGAACGATTAAATACAAAATGACAGGTTATGGTGATATTCCTGTAAAGCAGGCTGTAAAGCTTCTCAAACAAAATGAATTTACGGGATATATTTCGCTTGAATGGGTGAAAAGATGGTGCCTTGACCTAGAGGAACCCGGTATCGTTTTTGCTCACTTTGCAGGGTATATGAAGAGTATAATATAAGTTTTAATAAAAATGAAAGGGTTGTTGCAAAACAAATTGGTTTTGCAACAACCCTTTTTACAATACAAAATAGGAAATAATTGTCTTTATATAAGGTAATATGATATTATTCTTGCAACATTATGACTTGCAGGAGTGATACCATGAAAAGAATACCCTTGTGTCTGGTAATGGCTGCATTTATTATACTAAGCAGCTGCGGCAACGAAAATAAAGTGTTTCCAAAACACAGTACATATAGCTATAATAATGGTGTGGTAAAGGTGAGTAAGTCAATAAAAACCCTTGATATAAACATAGATTCAGGAAATTTGCAGATATATTGTTGGGATGATGACGAAATTAAATATGAAGCCAAGCATGTCGTAAGAGGGAATAAGTCAGATGAAGACCTACAGAAACTATTGAAGAAATACTCTGTGAAATCAAATCAAAAAGAAAAAACAACATATATTACCGTCTCTTATGCAGACAAAGTAAAAAAACCTCAGGATTTTTATACTGAAATAAAGTTAACGATTCCCCGGACTATTAAAAATATATCTATAAAACAAGATGTAGGGTCTATATTAATTGAGGACAAATTTGAGGGGAATATCACCGGGGACATCGATTCCGTTAACACTGAAATCAAGGCAATAAATGGAAAACTCTGTTGGAAATGCGACACAGGAAACTTTCGACTTGGTTCGGGAAAGCTCTTGAGGGATTCCATAGTAAATATAGCAGCGGGGAATATATCAGCAAAAGCAGAGTGCCAGATAAATTCACAGTATATATTTAAGACAGGTGCGGGCAATGTAGAATTAAGCTTTCCACGGGATTCTGATGTTACCGTTGACAGTTACGGTACTCTGCAAAACAATCAATTTACCGGAATAGATGGAAATATCCAAGTGAAAGCAACAACAGACATGGGCAAAATATCTATAAATGGGTATTGATGCATTCTTTTAAAAAAATAATTACAAAAAGTCTTTACCAAAACTTGTTAAATATAGTACAATAAGGAAGGGAGGGTGTTTATTACATGGTTATAAAAATGTAAAATAAGGAGGTGAAAGAAGAAGAACTTAGCAACCCGGCTATATTTTTTTGCCGGATAACTTTCACAAGCAGTTATATTATCAATTTATAAAATGTATTCAAATGCAGTAAAATCACTTCGATTAATAATCAACACAGACAACAAAGTATAGTCATTACAAAGATAAATCTTAACATAGTCAGGTATAAAAAATTTCTCCATAATCAAAAGAATATCTCTTATGGTATGTCGACTTAAAGGTGTTGTAGATAAAACAGCCGACCTTTCAAGCTATGAAATAAGACTTTCTATTTATTAATATATAATGAAAACTACCCTTGTGGAGGTTTCTCGTGAATAGTGTGTAAACGTTACTCCAGAAGAAATTTATATAGATATAACAGAAAAACTATAATTTAAGAGGGGAAAAGATATGAAGTTTAAAAGTGCAAATATTAAAAAGGGTATCTCTTTTTTAATATGTTTATCAGTTTTTCTTTGTATTTTTGCAGCGGTAGGTGTTACAATCACATCAGCTGCTACAACGCCGGCTTTCATTTACGGTGATGTAAATGGAGATAGAACCGTGGACGCTCTAGACCTTTCCTTAATGAAAATGTATTTACTCGGAACAATTACTGCTTTCCCCAGTGATCAGGGGAAAAATGCTGCTGATGTTGATAAGAGCGGCTCTGTCGATTCACTTGATTTGTCAATGATGAAAAAATACCTGTTAGGTCAAGGAACTTTGCCTGACCCTGATGTTGAACAACCCTCTGTTCTTGAACCCATAACAATACCTGTATTTTCTTCATTGCAGGCAAATTCAAAACTTCCTGACCCATTTATGTATAAGACTGGAACCCAAAAAGGTACTCGTATTACAACAAAAAGTCAGTGGGAACAACGTCGTTATGAGATCAGCCAATTGGCTCAGGCATTTGAATATGGAGTAAAACCGGGTAAGCCTGAATCAGTAACTGCTTCATACAGCAGTAACATGATTACTATAACATGTAAACAAGCCGGTAAAACAATATCCTTTGCATGTTCGATCCAATATCCTACTACAGGTAAGGCACCATATCCTGCAATGATAGGGGTAAACATGAATACTCTCAATACCAGTGAAATCCTCAAGCTGGGAGTTGCTTTGATTACTCTTCCTGCTGATGAAATTGCACAGGAAGTTGACGGAAGCTCAAGAGGAAAAGGAAAGTTCTTTGATCTTTATGGAAGTACATACGATGCCGGAGCATTGATTGCATGGGCATGGGGTACTGACCGTCTTATTGATGCACTTGAAATGACACCTGCAGCCAATATAAATCCCACCAAGTTGGGTGTTACAGGCGGTTCACGTAACGGAAAGGGTGCACTTGCAATTGGTGCATTTGATGAGAGAATAGCTCTTACTATTCCTCAGGAATCAGGTAACGGAGGAGCCTCAGGTTGGAGAACAGCTGATGCTCAGAGGGCAGCAGGACAGAATGTACAAACACTTTCAGAAATCGTCGGGGAAAACGTTTGGTTCGCAAAGGCTCTTAATCAATTTGTCAATAATACAACAAAACTTCCATATGATCATCATGAAATAGAAGCTTTGTGTGCACCTCGAGGATTGCTTGTTATAGAAAATCCGGATTTTGAATGGTTAGGCAATTTCAGTTGCTGGAATACTTCAACAGCAGGCCGTATGATATACCAAGCTCTTGGAGTACAGGACAACATGGGTTACTCTTCTATAGGAGGACACGGACATTGTGTATTCCCTGCATCTCAGCAGCCGGAAGTAACAGCATTCGTTCAGAAATTCTTGCTTGGTCAAAACGTAAGCACCAATGTATTCAGGTCAGACAAAACATACACTTTTGACAAGGCAAGATGGGTTGATTGGACTGTACCAACCCTCCAGTAAATGTTACTCATTTTAAGTTTTAAATAAGACAAAGGCATGGAAGACGGGATAGCTTTCATGTCTTTTATTTATACTAAAAAAAACTTGACAAACGTAAAATATGTAATATAATGATTTTGTTAGTAAATTCTAATTTGTTTTTGTCTATTAATTTTCTATTTTAAAATTTAAAATTTATTGGAGATAATTCATGGCACTCATAAAACTCTTAATTTTTGATGAGGACAATGAGTATTCAATCAGTTTATGTAATTTTCTTACTCATAGTTACTCAGAAACTATTGCGGTAAACTACTGCAAAGATCTCAATGACATTAATAATCTTATAAAAAAGATTGACCCCCAGGTTATACTTGCTTCGGAGAGATACTACAATGATATAAAAACCTATTGTAAACGTAATTTAATTCTATTATCATCTGTAAAAACCCCCGAATCAACAATTCAAAACGATTACATATACAAATACAAAGAAGTTAATCAAATTGCAGCGGAAATAATAGATATCTATACTACATCGGGGAATAAAATATATCACACCGGGGGAAAAAACACTAAAATAGTTTCGGTTTATTCAGCCGCCGGGAATGTAGGGAAAACGTCATTGGCATTGGCAGTAAGCAGTATTTGTTCATTCTCCGGCTTGTCAGTCTTTTATCTTAATCTGGAGCAATTCCAATCAACGAATATCTTTTTTAACGGTAATACTCAATATTCCTTTTCAGATATTATATATTTTGCCAAGGAAAAGGATAAGAACCTTGCGACCAAAATCCCTGCCATCTGTTCCAAGGAAATTGATTCAGGCATACACTATTTTAGTCAGGCAAACAACGTATTTGACATAAAAGAAATGCTGCCTGAGGATATTGACTTTATTGTTTCGGCTATTAAAGATTGTGGATATTATGATCTTGTAATGATAGATATGGATTCACAGCTCAATGAAAATACAATGAAGGTTTTTGAAAAGTCAGATGAAATTTTGTACGTTATAACAAATGATGATAATTGTTTACATAAAACTAAATTATTTATTGAAAGCATGGATTTGCTTACAAAAAGCTTTGAAAATAGTGCATCTATAAAAACTAAAATAAAATTCATTGCAAACAAAGTATCTAAACAGGCTCTCCAGTCTGAAAAATTCTATCTTGAGCAGGAACTCATGTCCCAAATCGTTTACGATTTCGATTTTCCTTCTTTAAATAACCTTTCCAAACTCAACGGAGGGCCTGAAATGATACTTAATTCATACAGAGATATTGCGGGAAGGTACATTTGGCATAACACGGAGGTACGGTGTGAAACAGGAACTCTTAAATGAAATAAAAGGCTCAATTAATGAAAAAATTGATTTAAAGAGAAATTTCACAGATCACGAAATTAATGAGTTAATAGTCCGTACAGTACTGGATAAATCTAAACAAGTAATTCTCAGCTCAGTTGAAAAGAAGCAAATCATTGAAACTATTTTTAACTCTCTTCGGCGTTTGGACATTCTACAGCCTATTCTGGATGATAATCAGGTAACAGAAATAATGATAAACGGGCCAAATAATATTTTTGTTGAAAAGAAGGGCAAAATAAGCCGCCTTGAAATGTGCTTTGAGTCGCAACAAAAGCTGGAGGATATTATACAGGTTATGGTAACTGCTGTAAACAGAACAGTTAATGAATCAAATCCTATTGTTGACGCCAGGTTAAAGGACGGGTCACGGCTTAACGTAGTACTTCCTCCAATTGCATTGAATGGACCTATTGTAACTATAAGAAAATTCCCGGGAAAACCAATTGATATGGAACAACTGATAGAGTTAGGGTCTTTAACCACCGAGTCCGCAGCAGCACTAAAAATGCTAATTACAGCAAAATACAATATCTTTGTGGCAGGTGGTACAGGTAGTGGGAAGACAACCTTCCTCAACGCACTTTCAAACTTTATACCGACTGATGAAAGAATAATAACCATAGAAGATTCCGCGGAACTGCAAATAACAAATATATCAAATCTTGTGAGTCTCGAAACCAGAAACGCAAATGTGGAGGGAAGAGGAGAAATAACTATTAAAAATCTTATAAAAACAGCCTTGCGAATGAGACCAAACAGGATAATCGTTGGTGAAGTCAGGGGTGAGGAAGCAATTGATATGCTGACTGCAATGAATACAGGGCATGACGGATCACTTAGTACAGGGCATGCAAATTCTTCTCAAGATATGTTTTCGCGTCTGGAAACAATGATTCTGAGTGCTGCACCTCTGCCTTTGGAAGCTGTAAGAAAGCAGATAGCCTCTGCAATAGATATTATCATATTTCTTTCAAGGCTCAGAGACGGGTCCCGACGGACAATGGAAATTTCAGAAGTACTGGGAATTGAAAATGGATTAATAAAACTAAACCCGCTTTTTATATTCGAAGAAACATTTCAAGAAGAACAAAAACCCATTAATACTGTTTTAGGATGTTTGAAAAGAACATTAAATCCGTTAATTAATAAACATAAAATGATAAATTCAGGGATATACGATGATTTTTAGGAGGAATTTTATTGATTGACTATAACGAATATGCAATCCCGATGAAAATGAAATTAGTATATGCATTATCGGCTGCAGCGGTTGTCTTTGCAGTCTCTTACATGTTTTACAGGAGTGTTATCATTTCAATGATAATAAGTCCGTTAGGTATATTTTATTTGAAGTACAAAAGAAAACAAATAATCCATAAAAGAAAAAGTGAACTTAATTTGCAATTTAAAGATTTACTTATATCTCTATCAACTTCTTTGTCAGCAGGAAAACCTTTGGAAAAGTCTTTTGTAGGAGCCCTTTCAGACCTCTATGTTTTATATCCCAGCGAAGATGCACATATTGTCCGAGAAACAAAAATAATTATTAATAAACTATCTCTGAATGTAAGTATAGAAGATGCAATTTCAGACTTTGCAGACCGCTCTGATATAGATGACATAAAAAGTTTTTCAGATGTAATTATAATATGCAAAAGGACAGGCGGAAATTTGGTTGAAGCAATTAAAAATTCATCAAGAATTATAAGTGAAAAAATAGAAATGACACAGGAAATAGAAACACTACTTTCATCCAGAAAATTTGAACAGAAAATTCTAAATATTACACCTATTGCAATGATTTTTATTTTATCAACCACTGCGGGAGAATACATAAAGCCTGTATTTATTACTACTACAGGCAGGATAGCAGTAACAATGTGTCTGGTTCTTCTGACAGTTGCATACTTGATTTCAAATAGAATAATGAATATAAAATTGTGAGGTATTATGTTGAGTTTATGGATTTTAACTGGAATAACTTTAATTGTTTACGTAATAGCTTTTATCCTCATATTAGCTAAAAAATATTGCGATTATTCTAAATACTGTGGTGTATTAAATTCAAAGGAGTATCCTCTAAAAAGCTTGTTGCCTTTTGGGCTGTTTATATTGGATAAATTCAGCTATTCCTTTAATTCTACGTATGACAGAAGGACTATAGGAAGGATTAGTGAAATTTACGGACAGGAATATTCAGCTTTTTATATACGGATATTTCATGCGAAAAAAATTGTACTTCTGGCTTTAATTATTCCAGGTGAACTACTTGTGGGTATTTTAGCTAATTACCAGGCTGTATTTAATATTTACATAACGCTTTTATTCGGGGTAATGATATTTCTGGATGATGCCAGGTTGACCAGCCGGGTAAAAAAACGCCGTCTTGAAATACAGTTGGAGTTTCCTGATTTCATAAATAAACTTACCTTGTTACTAAATGCAGGACTGACAATGTCCAAGGCTTGGGAAAAAATTTCTTTGGACAGCAAAAAGAAGTGTGATTTCTATAAAGAAGTAGAAAAAACAGTGTCACAGATTAAAACAGGCGTAAGCGAATCAGAGGCATTCAGCGAATTTGCTAAAAGACTGAAAACACCTGAAATATCAAGAGTTATGTCGACAATTATTCAAAACACAAAAAAGGGAGGAACTGATCTTGTACTAACATTAAAGCTTCAGTCAAATGAAAGTTGGGAAATACGAAAAAATGCAGTAAAGAGACTTGGAGAGGAAGCTTCTACAAAGCTTTTGTTTCCCATGATGTTAATGTTTTTTGCAATAATTATCATTGTTGTTACACCTGCATTAATATCTATGCAGGGAATATCAAATTTTTAGAAGATCAATTTAAAGCCGTATTCACGGATAAGGAGGATTAATATGATTACAGAATTAAAGAGATTTATAAGAGAAGAAGATGGTATGGGAACAGTTGAAGTTATTATTATCATAGCTGTTCTTGTGGGTGTGGCTCTGCTTTTCAGAAAGCAGCTGATTACCTTTGTAAATGGTATAATAAAAAATCTATTTCCGGATGCAAGCAAACTTGAGGATAATAGGAATGGTGCTGATATAAAGCTTGTAGGTTAGGTATATCATTATGAAAAATACTAAAGGTAGTTTTACTGTTGAAGCTTCACTGGTTTTTTCAGTAGTTTTTCTTCTGGTGGCTGCATTTGTATACATATTTGTAATTATGTATCAATATGTGAATGTACAAAGCATAGCCGATGAAGCTGCCACAAAAGGGGCTTATTATTATGTAAATCAAACTGGAGAAAATTACTACTCACATAAGATAAATGAAGTGTACTGGAGAATTTATGATACAAATAAAAACAAAAAAATATCAGAGATTAATAATTATGTAAATAAATTATTGGGAAAGTCTTTGTTCCCGGCTGAAAATAATATCTCTACAAATACATATAACAAAATTCTTATGAGAAATCTTCAAATAGAAATTCAAGAGAAATATCCTTTACCCGTCGGTAACTTGTTTGATATTTTTGGTCTGTCCCCGGTACTAAGTCTTAAAGCTGTGTCTAATTCACCACTGGATGACAATGCAGAATTTATAAGAAACATGGATATTGTGAAAGACATCTATAATTGTATTCAAAACAGCGATAACAAATGGATAGGGGAGGATTCACAGTTGGGAGACATACTTGAAAAACTGTTGAAGAAAAACTAAAGGAGAAATTGTGGTGGTAAATCATAAAACTAAAGGTGCAATTACAGTATTTTTAAGCATAGTTTTGTCTGCTGTATTTCTGGTTATAGGAACATTTACTGACGGAGCCAGACTCAGGCTTGCTCATTCACATGTGCAAAGGGCAAATAAATCTGCCCTTTCCTCAGTACTTGCAAACTATAATAATGAACTAAAGGATGAGTATGGACTTTTTGGAGTTTATTTAGATGAGGACTCAACACAGGAAACTTTTGAAGACTATTTCCGCAAAAACCTTGGAATTGTTGGTGAAGGAAAATCTATGTATGATTTTTGTATAGATGACATCAAGCTTGACTATCCATACAGTCTTGAGAATAAAGATGTATTTGAAAAACAGATAATGGAGTTCATGAAGTATAGGGCACCGTATGAATTGGCGACTGAACTTATTGAAAAAGTAAAGGGAATCAAGAACATTTCAAAAGGGTCAGATATATACAGCCGGAAAATACAGACAGACAAGCAGGCAGCAGAAATAGGGGAAATACAGCTTTTACTAGAGAATAAAACAAAAAGAATAAACGAATCAAATTTACCGGTTCGATTATCTGAACTTAAAGACGATTTAAGAAATCATTTTGAAATTCTTATTGAAAAAAATAAAAGTTTACAAAATCTCGAAATCGGTTTTAACAATGAAACTGATTTGAAGAAAAGACAGGATATGGCAAGATTACTTCAAAATGCACGGGAGGAAATCCAAAGTATAAATAACACAAAGATTAATATAAAAAACAGAATTGTTGAGTTGGTAAATGAGTTCAAGGCACTTAATTCCGAAGCTGTTTCTGAAGTTGATTCTATTGCTGATAAGAAAAAAGTACTCTGCGACAGAATTAATGGGGAAATCAACCAATTGGAAGAAAATCCTGAGGGAATACATGAACTCCAGACTTCCTATAAAACTGGCATGGATGAAATGAAAAAAATGATAGGGCAAGACAATTCAGAGACGTTGCTGGGGAGCTTAAATCAGAATATTGAAAATTGCAGTAAAATATTAAATTCTGAGGATAGGGAAGAAGACTTTCTAAATTCACTTGATAAACTCTCAACTACCAATATTACAAAGTACTATTTTAGTAAAACACCTGTTTCCGATTCAAAAGATAAGGACAACCGGAAAATGGCAACTAAAGCACTAAAGGATGCGTTTGAAGCGGACGAAGATTTAAAAAAAATACCAAAAGATATGATGAAGTATCTACCATCTCAAAAGTCTGGTTTCAAAGAGGAAGTAGAAGCCCGAACATGGGATAGCATGGATTTTGAAGATGAAAGCTGTGCGGTAGATAATTTAAATTATATTGATGATAAAGATAATATTTTAAGTAACATAATTAATAAGATTTCAGAAGAACTTTTCTTTAACGAATACATTATGGGAACCTTTAAACATGGAGTGCCCATTTTGAAAGGCCAGAGTGAGAAAGATGCCTACAATCTAAGGTCAAAAGAAAAATCAAAAAGAGCATCTTTTTTTACAAAATTTGAGGTTGAATACATAATAAACGGTAATACTGATGAAGCAGTAAATTCAATGTTAACAAAATCAGAAATAATGGCAATAAGACTTATTGCAAATGTACTACACATATACGCTGACAGTTCAAAAACTACAAGGGTTACAAGTCTCGCAGCAGCATTAAGTGCCTGGTGTGCCGGTCTGTCAACTCCACTAATTCAAACAATGCTGATTTTTTCTTGGGCTACTTTCGAGTCGCTGTATGACATTAACACACTTGAAAAAGGGGGAAAAGTTCCACTATTTAAGACTAATGAACAATGGATGACTGATATTTCAGGAGCTGTAGTAAAAAAAGAAGCAAATAAAGATGACAATGACACCTTATGCCTTAGTTATAAGGATTACTTGAAAATATTTCTTGTAATTATGAATAAGGACAAAAAGCTTACCAGGGTACAGGACCTTGTACAGCTAAACAAAAGTGTTAAAAATCCGGGATTTCTTTTGGAAGATTGCAAAGTATTTTTAAAAGCCGATACAGAGGTTTCCATAAAAAATCTCTTTGTCTCATTTCCTATGTTTACTACTGATTCCAGAAGAAATATAAGTCGTTCATATATAAAAGAAAATATGTACCTTGGGTATTAAGGGGGGCTTTGTCTGAAGAGAAAGGGAATACGAGACAGAGGGTCTATTACAGTGGAAGCTGCAATATGTTTACCATTTTTTATTATTGCAGTGATTTCGTTTGTTTTTTTAATAAAGGTATATTTTGCACATGAGATTATTCAGCATGCTATAACAGGAGCATGTGACGAAATGAGTGTATACAGTCTCATGTATTATAGTACAAATGCAGAGGAGCTGGTTGGAGGTTTAGAAAAGTTCTGCAATTCCGATAATGTAAGCAGTGCACTTGAAAATACAGGTTTATTGAAGTATATCAGGGAATTTGGAAAGAATGCGACGGATTACGCCCGGGCACAGACTGTATTGGTTCCCATTACGAAAATACTTGTTAGAGAACACCTTGGTACTTCATCAGATAAAGCAGATACCAGACTGAAGAATTTAAATATTCCTGACGGATTCGAGGGAATTGACTTTACTCACAGCAGAATGCTTGCTGACGGTAAGAGTGTAGATATTGTTGCAGAATATAAGCTGAAATTTCCGTTTCTTACGCAATTGCTGCCCGAGATTAAAATAACTCAGACTGCAAGTGCTTGTGTTTGGGCGGGGGAAGACGGCGTAAGCTCGTTAAAAGGTGACAGTGACGAAAATGAACAATGTGTATGGAATTTAGAGAATATTAAAAGAGGTCGAGAAATACGCAGACTTCAGGGAGCTAACCTGCCCTTCAATTTTCCTGTAATTTCTAAATATGAAAATGGAACAGCTGCCAGTATTAAAAGCCTTAATCTTGATGAAACATATTACCATAATACAACTAACCTTCAAAACAAATTAAAGGGGTATATCAGAAAACTTCAAGAGTTTAGTGGTGGGAAAAGTGGTTCAGTCACAATAGACGGAAGCCAAATTTTAAGGAAGGAGCTGATATTGGTGGTACCTGAAACAGAAATTTCGGCTACTCAGCTGCAAACCCTGAATCAATGTATAGATATTGCCAGGGAGCAAGGTATAAACCTAAAAATTGTAAAGGCTTATGGTAAACAAAATAACGATAAAAATGAGGTGGACAATGGAAAAGGTAATTGAGACAAACAATATAAAATTAAGAAAATTAACTTCTGCTATAATTTGTATTGTCATTTGGACGGCAGGTACTGTTATAACAGTCGGGTTTTTTAATAGGTCTAAGCAGTCAGTTGCTATAGAGGTACTATTGATTGTTCAGCTTATAGCGGCACTCTGGGATATAAACAGCATGACAATCCCTTTAAAAATCACTGCTCCGGCAATCCTTACGGGAGGGGGTATTATGTTCGTGACAGGAAGAATTATAGAGGGAACGGCAGCTGCAATTGTTTCATTTATACTTATGAAGCTTTTGTCTATAATATCTCGAAAACAGGTTGGAGGTGGAGATATTGCAATCATGACTGTAACGGGACTTTATACCGGAATAAGCACTTTGATTTCCATATTGTTTACCTCTGTAACTTTAGCGGGGCTATTTTCTGTTATTTTTATTGTAAGTAAGAAAGCAAATAAGAAAACTGAGATACCTTTTGCTCCGTTTATACTTGCTGCAACAGTACTGTTGGTTTTAATCGGTTATGTACAATATTTATAAATAAATAATAACTTCGGGGTGATGTAAATTGAACGAAATGCTTGAACAAAATTATGGCATTAATTATGAGAATGATTCAACTTCAAATTATTTGGTTTTACGGCCTAAAAATGATAGAAAAGTAATAGAATATCAGGTTCAAATGTTGCTTAATAATAGGATACAGGGGCTTCTTGGCTTTCATATAAATTCTGTTGGCAACCTTGTAAATTGTTTTTATGATATTACTTCAAAATGCACTCTTGTTAACATAATGAACCGCAAAAAGTATAATCGCTACGAATTTTTGATATCAATGCTAATTATTACAAAAAGTATAATAGGAATTAAAGATTATTTATTAAACGATAGTAACATACTTTTAGATGAAAATTATATTTATGTAGACCCGGAAACAATGAATTTATTTTTTGTATATTTACCTTTCGAAAACAACACAAACGACATTAAAACATTTTTGCTTAATATAATTATAAAATTAGCCAAGTTTCAAGAAGAAGACTGCGATAACTATATACAAAAAATTCTGGGAAATATTAAAAGTGAAATGTTTAATCTGATTTGTCTGAAAGAACTTTTGGAAAACCTGTTGGGACAGGATGTCAAAAGGAATATATTAAATGAAAGCTTGAATACAACAGAAAAGCCGGAAACTGAAACGCCAAAAGTTCAAATTAAAACAGGGGAGGTAAAAATACCGAATTTATCAGTGAACATAAAACCTAAAGATTCATCTAAAATACTCAGTAAAATAAGCCTTACACAAATAATCTTACAGCCTGTTCTTTTATTAATACTCATTACAATTTTATCAAGTCAATTTTCAAGAACGTCAGAAAGTCCGAAAACCACCGGAGTAATTTTATCATTAATTTTTATAGGATTAGATATTCTAGCAATAAGAATCCTTAATGAAAAGAAAACTGAAAGCTCTGAAAGCTATACGCCTCTCCAGTACATTACAGAAAAAATGCGTGCAAACAGTTTGGTACAGTCTAAAACACCAACTACACTTACGGATAATACAAAGTTTGAACAAATACATATGGAAAAAGAAAATAGCCGTGGTGGTGAAACGATTATTCTTAGGGGAAGCGAACCTAAAGACACACCATTTTTGCAAGCGAAGGAGGGCGAAGACATTATAAAAGTTGACAAAAAAAGTACGTTAGTAGGTAGAATGGGAAGTTTTGTAGATCACATAATAGACAATAATGCTGTGGGAAAGGTTCATGCAGAAATTTTAAACGAAGATGATTTATATTTTATTATGGATTGTTGTTCAAGAAATGGAACTTATCTGAACGATGACAGGGTAAAGCCAAATACTAAAATAAAAGTTAACAATAATGATGTTGTTCGATTTGCAAACCAGGAATATATTTTTATTATTCCGTCTTAATAGTTTAAATAAATATTAAAGAAATGGGTAATTACATGATCAAGTACATAATTCTGTTTATTATTTTACTACTTTCAGTAGTAAGTGATCTAAGAACCTCAAAAATTAGAAATATATATACAATATCAGCTATCATCGCCGGAGTTGCTATTAATACATATCTTTCAGGGATATACGGTTTAAAAGAAAGTATTAAAGGTGTTACTCTTCCAGTATTGATACTGGGGATATTCTTTTGTGCAAGGCTCATAGGAGCAGGGGATATAAAACTATACTCAAGCATTGGAGCTGTTTTTGGAATAGACTTTGTAATCATGGCAGCAGCGTACTCTTTTTTGATTTGTGGTTTATATTCAATAGTTAAAATATGTATAAAAAGGAAGTTTGCAAGTACGTTTATTCCATTTATAAAGGAAATAAAGCTATGCTTTATGACACAGAGCCTTTCTGTTTTTAAAGATAAAACAACCCGAACATTTGTCAGGATGTCTCCTGCAATTGCAGCGGGTTGCATATTTCGGATACTAATAACTTTATAATGAGGAAAAATTGCTGCAGTTTCCACAAAGATAAATTAACTCGGAGTATTTTTCTTCCGCATCTTTATACCCTTGGTCATAGAGCTTTTTAAGATTCTCAGGATTTCTTTCAAACCTTGAGATTTCAATTGGCTTCTTGGGCCTGATAATCACGGCTTTATTTTCTTTCTCCAATTTTTCAGCCAACTTTACGCTTTCATTATAGTAAATATGCCTGTTTTTAATTGTCTCTGCCAGATTGGGATAATTTTTTAGCTTTAACTTACAAAGAGGATATAGTTTATTTGGCTTTTTTTCATACCCCTTATGCCTGGTAAGGATAATAACATGCTTTTCAAATCCACTATTGACAGAGTAGTGAACAGGAATTGAGTCGGAAGGGCCCCCGTCAACCAGTTTTCTTCCTGCAGCTTCAACGATGGGAGAAACTAGGGGAATTGAACTTGAAGCTCTTACGTAAACATCATCGACTCTCATATCTTTAACGAGGGCATAATAACTCTTGCCTGTTTCGCAGTCGGTTGACACGACTGTAAGCCTACAGTCGGAGCTTTTAAATTTATCATAATCAAAAGGTATAAGCTTATTGGGAATATCGTCAAAAAGAAAATCCATATTAAAAATAGAACCTCTCGTAAAAAGCCCCATAATACTGACATAACGCTTATCATTGCAATACCCTGCATTAATCTGAAGATTACGACCACGCTGGCCTGTAATGTAGGAAACTGAATTGCAGGCTCCTGCCGATACTCCTACGATGTCCTTAAAAAACATTTTATGGTCAAGAAAGCAGTCCAAAACACCTGCTGTATACAACCCACGCATACCTCCGCCTTCAAGAATTAAATTCACTTTAGCCATTAATGCATTACACTCCTTATATTTCCATGCTGTTTTAGAGAATTATATCTCTTTTTCTTGTTTGATTCAATGCAGCAAATTGCATATTTTTTATAAAATCATAATGAATGTACCGATTGTTATAAAAACTCCTCCTAAAACAGTTTTAATTGTTACAGCTTCATGAAGTATAACAAATGCCAGTACAATACTTATTACAACACTGAATTTGTCAACAGGTACTACCTTTGAGGCTTCTCCAATTTGTAGGGCGTAATAATAGAACAGCCATGAAAGTCCGGTAGCTATACCTGATAAGACAAGAAAAATCCAGCTTTTAGTGCTTATGTTTGTAATACCGTGATGGGAACCTGTCATAAAAACCATACCCCAGGCAACAACCAATACAACCAGAGTTCGTATAGCAGTGGCCAGATTTGAGTTAATTCCTGTTATACCTATTTTAGCAAGAATAGATGTAAGTGCAGCAAATACTGCTGATAAAAGAGCAAATGCAAACCACATGTTTTTACCTCCTTTAACCGTAGGCCATGCACCTCCTAAGTGTACTTTAAAAATAGTAACTGATATAATAAATATAAAAGAAATTTATGCTAAAAGATAGGTGAGTATCTCACAAGATTATAGGAATTTTATTGGAGGCTTATAGTATGAAATCTTTCAGAAAAGAGTTGTTTTTTAATGTACCAGGCAGAAGAGCTTATATAAATATAACTCAGCAGGTTCAACAATGTATTGATGAAAGCTGCATTAAAGAGGGTATGGTTTTAGTTAACGCTATGAATATAACTGCAAGTGTTTTTATAAACGATGATGAAGAAGGGCTTCATGCAGATTTTGAAAAATGGCTGGAAAAACTGGCACCTGAAAAACCCTATAGTCAATACAATCATAACGGCTATGAGGACAATGCCGATGCACATTTAAAGAGGCAGATAATGGGAAGGGAAGCGGTTATAGCAATTACTAAAGGAAAGTTGGATTTTGGAACCTGGGAACAGATTTTCTATGGTGAGTATGACGGTAAGAGAGAAAAAAGGGTACTTGTGAAAATTATCGGAGAATAAAAATCAGTTGAATGGGACATTTTTAAATATATGTTTAATTCAAAGAGGTAAACTAATGTTAAATCAAGAAATTAAAGAACTTCTTACACAATGCGGAATTGAAAAGGAAATGCAGGAGCTGGAAGGCTGCTGTTCTGGCTATTCATCAAGATTCATTCACAAGATGTATCCAATGCCTGAAAATACAGAGAACCTGTTAGGTAGAAATAGCATGCATTATATCCAGATGGCACTGTGCAGGTCGAAATTACTGACGGATGGTGTAATAACCGCTCTTAATGCAAAAAATGGGTTACTGGCAATGCTTTCTGCCAGGGCACATTTGGAGGTAACAGGAGCTTTGGCATATTTCCTGAGAAAGTTAAAAAATTACTATTGCGGTACAATATCCTTTGAAATGCTCAATGAGGCTCTTCAAAGATTAATTTTAGGTACCAAAACACAGGAATTAGCCGAAAATACTCCAGCACCTGTAAATGTAATGACCCTAATAGATGCGGCTGACGATTATCTTAGCAAAACAAGAAATAGTGATGTAAAGGAATTCCGGGAGAACTACAATTACCTGTCAGAATACTGTCATCCGGATTTTTTCGGTATAACTATGCAAAGCAGAATTAATAATGACGGAATCACAACATACAGTTTTTTTCTGCACCTGAAAGAACAGGACTTGACCTTTTTAAGTAGCCTTTTGTCCAGCGTGTCAACGTTCTTTCACCTATATGACAGTATTCTTGGGCTGCTGAGGGAAAACGAAGAATTGCCGGAATATGAATGACACTTCCTTAAAAAGTTAAGGTTATTTCATTTATATCCGTTTCCAATTTTCTGAATATAACACCTGCTTTGTCAAACATCCTTTTGGATGCTTTTACATTATCTGTATCAGCATATTTATCACTTAAGTAGATTACTTCCTTTATACCGGACTGAATTATAGCCTTTGCACATTCATTGCAGGGGAATAGAGCAGTATAAATTTTGCTTCCATCTAGGGAAATCCCTCTGTTATTTAGTATAGCATTAAGTTCAGCATGTACAACATAAGGGTATTTGGTACAAAGAACATCTCCTTCTCTTTCCCATGGAAATTCATCATCAGAACATCCGAAGGGGAATCCGTTATAGCCAACACTCAAGATTCTGTTATTTTTCCTGTCAACAATGCAAGAGCCAACTGGAGTAGAAGGGTCTTTGCTTCTTTTCCCGGATAAAACTGCTATTCCCATAAAATATTCGTCCCAGCTAATATAATCAGTTCTTTTACTCATGTAAATATCTCCTTTGGATTAATCTATAATTAATTATACAATAATTGTGAACTGAAAGATAAGAGAGATTTAATTTATACCGGTAATATGAACAAAGTATGTCTTGTATGCATTATTTGTCCACGGCGTAAACCATGAGTCTTCAGTATGTTCGGCTATTACAGGCTCATACCTGACTTTTGCACTATTGTAAATCATGCCTACAATAACGGCTGCATGCGAAATAGCTGATTTATTCTTCCAGTGATACTGAACAACATCGCCGGGAACTACATATTCACCTATAGATGCGTCATATTGAGTATCGCCCATAATTACTTTCTGAGTAGCTTTCGGACCAAATTCATTATTCTTAAAATTACCTGACAGGGTGCTGTTAAGTCCTCTGGCAGTACTCCAGGTCCAAGAATAATCATCATTGGAGGTTGCCAGAGATCCATTTTTATTATAATACCATTGGAAGTCCCCGGATTTGTCATTGACAGCACCCCCGGCCCTTAAACATTGGGAAACAAAATTAGTGCAGTCTCCGCCTTTCCATTTTTCATCTCCAAAATTCAGGTATTCTTTTGAGTAGTTGTTCCAGTGGATGTATGCCCAGTTGTAAACTTTATCTCTGTTATATTCATTACTCACACGGGAACTTTTCCATTTTGGCACAATAGGCAATAACTTGGTAGGCTTACTTTTTTTCGCCTTATCCAAAACTTTTTGTGCTTCGGATTTTAGTGTACGTACCTGTTTCTCCAAGTCAGAATAACTTTCTCTGGTTGATTCTTCGAAATTACCTTTTTTGGTTTGAAAATTATCTAGTGTAATTTTCCAAACGCCTTTTTCTATTGATAGTAATAATAAATGTTTCTCTGCTTTACTGCCAGCTATTGGGTTTCCTAAAGGGTTTGCAGCATTCCAGAGAATATCTGCTGTCACGGTCGCCTTAATGTGTGCGGAAGTACCATCAAAACGTGTTTCATGTATTTGAACCTTGGGATTAACCTTTTCTATTACGTAATCGTTGAAAGCATAAGGAATTATATAATCCTCTAGTACCTGTTTTTTTACAAATAACAGATTCTTTTGGGAGGTTTCTGAATTATTGGCAAAAAAATTATCTAAAGCATCAACATTATAAGAAACGGCAGACTGAATTTTTGCACAGAGAAATTCTCTTGTCATTTGCTCTGCAAGGCTAATATCTACTGGTTTAGCCTGTAAACTGATAAGACAAGAAATTATAATACTTAAAAAAAATATAATCAGAACTTTCTTTTTCATAAAATCTCCTGTTCAGATGTATTTATACAGACTGACTTTTCTGCCCATTCTGTGCTCTCTTATTTTTAATTAATGAAATTATGAGTAATATTATTGGAAACAAAATTTGAGGTGGTAGTGAAATTAATGTTTCTCCCATACCATGCTCCCAACTGTATAGTTCCATGGCATCTGGAAACGCCCAAAAGGAAAGTACAATTATAAGCAACCCGAAAGCCGGAACAAGGGGCTTATATTCTATGCCGAATATTTCGGCAGATATTTTTGAAATTGCGTATAATGAAACTAAAACTTTAATACCTCCGCCGATAAGAAGATTCATATCAACAAGTGGGTCTATACTTATAGCAGGAATAAGCTGAGCCGCAATATGTGAAGGATATCTTACATACTCAATTAGTGCCGGACCAATTATTTGAAGGTTACGCGACGAGATTAGCAGAAGCATAAGTCCTGAAATACCTGTTGCCCAATAAGTTGCTTTAAACCTTCCTTTTTCGCTGTTTGTGTACGGCAAAATCATAAGAAAAACTATATAGTCTGCAAAAACCGAGCTTACCAAATCATAAGAACTTTTAATAACCGGGGGTATGTCTATTAAAATTGGTTTAAACCCAGTAAAATCAGTAACGTTTAGTAATGAAAGAGTAACGATTACAATTGCTAATGGAAGTAATGGCACAAGAACTTCACAGCTTTTGCCAATTACTGAAAGACCACCTCTGGCAGCATAAACTGATATAATTATAAGCACTAATACTATTACTATAATGGGCGTTTCGGGATAACTGACAGTTACCATAAATTCACTAAACGCTTTTGTATCTAATATTGCATTATGCATAAAATACAAGATGTAGATAAGACACAATAATTTTCCTGTTGTTTTGCCAAAACAAAACTCAATTATTTCAAGAAGATTTCTTCCGTTATTAATTTTCGATAGATATAACTGCATGGTAATAACTATGAATCCTCCCAGAGTTCCTAAAAGAACTGCTATCCAGGCATCTCTTTTGGCTCCTATGGCAGGGTTGGAAATGGTAGTACTTCCGTGAAAATAACCTATGGCTATCACTGCAAGCTGATAATTAGATAGTTTAACCTTACTCATACTATTCCTCTCCCAAACCCATGTTATTAAATATGTGCGTTATAATTTCATAGGGGCTCGGAGGCGCTTTTTTGATACTTATAAGAATACCCAATATTAGAGAAATCCCAACAATTACAAAATAGACACCCATAACTTTACCCCTAGATGTCGATGTTAACAGTTCTTTTAGATTTATAAGTACAAGTATTAAAATACCTATTATTACTTTTAGCAAATAATCTCACCTTACCTAATTTTTATTGTTTTACTTAAAAGCCCGGTTCTATCAATTTTTGCATCTACTTTTACATTTACCTTAACAGAAGGGAAAATTTGCTCACTCCAAACATCTATAACTTTTTCCCAATATTTTGGATATTTATCAAACACATGCATTCCAAAGCCAAATATGTCACTTTTATATTCATTCTGGCATTTAGTAATTGCACTATAACATTCTTTAGTGATTTGTTTTTCAAGACATTTGCTAAGGGATTTACATACTTTATCAGGACTTTGCCCCGACTGACTTTGTTGTTCGCCAACATTGCCTTCCGCTTTGATTTTAACGTTAACTTCTATAGAATTCTTACTTGAGGCTTTAACATCAATTTTGGAAGCCCCCTTCATTAATTCAATTGCTACTATTTCTTTAGGATTATAAGGACTTTCTAATTCAATAATACCTGACTTAACACGACCTGTTATAAACATATATCCACGGGTTTCATACTTGTCAAGCCAACCGACCATTTTATCCTTTTGAAAAACAGCCAAACCCTCGGTAGAGGTTAAGTTTTCGGATTTTTCTATAGTACCAATAGATAGCTCGCGACCTTCCGTTGCCAATTCTCTTGCCATGTCCAATAATTGTATTTCTTTAGTAAATCCTCGAGATTTAGAATTTTTTATGGTATCTCTGATATAATCACCGGGTATTTTTGATAAGCCATATTCCTGTTCTACTATTTCTTTTGCAGTTGTACCCTTTGCAACTACAATAAGTGATTTAAACTGGGTTTCATGGTCTCTTAAAATAAAATCCACATAGTTTTTAATACCTGATTTAGCAAGTTCCTCACTAAAAACTATAACCTGTGATGAACTGTAAAATATCTTTTTATTTATCTTAGCAAGCATAGTTCGTAACGCTGCAAAAATAGTATTTTCTGTATTACTGACAGTGACAAAACTCTTTTCACCGCCACCTCCTCCGGGAGCCCCTGCACCAGAGCTGCTGACATCTACAGGTTTGATAATCTGTGCTGTTACCATTATTTTGCCATCTTCAGTCTTGTCAATTCCCATAGCTGTAAGAATAGACAATTCACTTAGATCCCTGTTGTTCCAGCAACCTGTTGTTAAAGTCATAATCATACTGATACATAGCAACAATAAAATTATTCTTTTAATCATTTTTTATGCCCCCTTGGAGCAAAAGTTTTCCCGGTTGTTCTTTTTCTATTTTGGTCTTTGGTTAACGAACGGGGGCGGTTATACATGGACCAAATAGGTGTTACTATAAAGGAATCCTTCAAGCTTTCTCCTCGAAAAGGTGCAAATGGGGAGAGGATAGGTACAAAAAATGATTTCTTCCCACACAGGTAAATAGTAAACATATAGGTAACAAATCCTATTCCTAATAACCCAAGAACATTGGCTGCTATTAAAATAGCAATCCTTAAAATTGCACCTACTTTCATTAGCGGAGGTACAATAAAACTACAAATTCCTGCTAAGGCGGCAATAATAACCAATGGAGCTGAAGCGACACCTGCACTTACGGCAGCATCTCCAAGTACAATAGCTCCTACAATGCTAACTGCCTGACCTATAGCCCTCGGCATACGAAGACCCGCTTCACGGAGAATTTCAAAAGTAAGTACCATAATTAAAGCCTCAATAAAGGCTGAGAAAGGTATACCTTCTCTAGTGGCAGCCATAGTAAGCATAAGCTTAAAAGGTATTATCGTCTGGTGAAAGCTTGTAACTGCAACATATAATCCCGGTAAATAAACCGATATAAAAAAAGACATCAATCTGAGTATCCTCATAAAGGATGCAAAGTAGTATTCTCCGAAGTAGTCCTCCTGGGCTTGAAAGCTCTCTATCATCAGAAACGGAACAGTTAGTACAGTGGGAGTACCATCTGCCAGAATAGCAACTCTGCCTTCCAGAAGTTTAGCTGCAACCTTATCAGGCTTTTCACTGTTTCCGACCATAGGGAAAAAAGGCATTTTGCCATCTTGAATAAACTGCTCTATATATCCGGTAGCAAGAATTGAATCTGTATTTATTCTGCTAAGACGGTTTTTTACTTCATCCACAACTTCGGGTGCTGCAATACCTTGAATATAGCAAAATGCTACATCAGTATTTGTTTGCTCTCCTAGCACAAGGCTTTCAACTTTGAATTTAGAATTCTTTATTCTTCTACGTATAAGTACTACATTTGTCCTAAGGCTTTCTGTAAAGCCTTCTCTTGAGCCTTTTATACTTATCTCAGTATCAGGTTCTCCCACAGGCCGTTTTTCGGGAGCTTTTAATCCTATTTTAAAAGCCTTGTCCTCTCCGTCAATAAATAAAACAACATCTCCAGTTAGAATACCATTAACACAATCTTTAAAGGAATAGAGCTCTTTAAGGTCACTGATGCTTATTACATTCTCTTTTAAAAGTGTAAAAACAGATGAATTGTTTTTGTCACCTGAATAATTCATTATAGGTTCAATAATATTCTCAGCAAGAATTGCCTTGTTAAAAAACCCGTCTATAGAAGCAATTATAATCCGGGTGCTTTCCTTACCCAAATGTACTTCGCGAAGATTAAAGTCACTGCACAGGGAAAATTCCTGATTCAGCAGTCCTCTGACTCTGTCGATGGATTTAGGGATTTGTGTACTGCTGTTATTTTGACTATCTTCGGGTATGTCAGTACCCGTATATTTTGGTTTTTTAGGTCCTCTGGATTTAAAATAGTTAAACATTATATCACCCAAAGTCATTGTCTCCAAATAAAACAATGTTATTCTACATGTATAAATACTGCTAATTTGGAAAATAATCCATACTAGGTTAATTTAATTAATAAGGAGTTTGCATATATGACCGAAAAAAACAAACAAAAGTCTGCCGATATTTGGATGTTCAAGGTATTAACTGTAGCTTTGGTTTTGACAAGTACATTACTTGTTTTCTTCTGTATTAGGGTAAACAATGTAGTCAACCAGTACAAAGAAAAATATAATAATGAATGTGTACAATCCATGCTTATTATGAAATCAAATCAATCATTAACAACAAACACAAATAATTATAAATCTCAAAGTGATGAACTCAGTAAGCTTAACAACGACCTCAAGAAACAGAATCAAGAGATAAAAAAACAACTGGAAGACCTGAAAAAACAAAATAAACAGTTGGACGCTACAAGGAGGGAATTAGTGGATGATAACCTTCAGCTTCAGAAATCACTTAAAAAGGCAGCATCGGTAGGTGTAAAACCCCAATCATACAAGATCTACAGCGGTGACAATCTGGAAACTAACAGTAAAGGAAAGTATCTGGGGAAATTTCTTGGTACTGCATACACACCTTCTGCCGAGGAATGCGGCAATAACAAAGGAATAACCAGCTCAGGTAAACCGATAGTACCTGGTGTATCTATAGCAATTGATAACACACATTGGCCGTATGGCACAATATTCTATATTAAGGGGTTGGGGTATACAATCGCTATGGATACCGGAAGTGCCATAAAAGGAAAAAATAGATTCGATTTTGCAGTTTTAGATAGAAAGTTTGCATATGAGCTTGGACAACAATATTATGACGTGTATCTAGTAAAAATGGGTAATGGTAAGATTAAAGAATCTATTATGGCTAAACCGGCTTAGATGAAAGAAAGTTAATATAAATCAGGAAATATTGACTTATTTACAAAAATGGTATATACTAACAGTAGGTTTGAGTCTAAAAATTAATAATTTATCGCTGAATTATAGCAGTTTGATTGCTATAAGCGGGGGAACCATTTAATGGGGTGAATCCTGGGTTACCAGGTAGGGTTAGTCTCTTACAACCCGAATCCGGCAGCTAACTTCGTAAGCGTTGGGGAGAAAGTGAATTTTTACATTTTGTAATTTTCCAACCAATGCTACAGATTATCTGTAGCATTTTTTAAGTTTATCCTTATTCATTTTCCTCAAATTTAATTATTCAATTTTAAATCTTACTTTACAATTTGAAAGGGAGGGAACTTATTTGATGAAAGTTTGTATCTCAGGCTTGGGCCGCACCGGAAAGGAAATTGCAAGGACAATATTATTACAAAATGAAATTCAGCTTGTTTCTGCTGTTTGCAGTCCGGGCAGCAAATCTTTGAATAAGGATTTGGGAGAAATTCTTGGAATTAACAAAACAGGAATAGTTGTTACCGGATCTGATAAATTGGAGGAAGTTATATTTAGAAATAAACCGGACGTTGTGATTGATTTTTCAAATCCTAAATCAGCAATGAAAAATGCTTTAATTTTCTCAAAATACAGGATAAACATTGTAGTGGGAACCACAGGATTCTCAGATTATCAGCTTAAAAAGCTATACGTAATTTGCAGAAAGTTCAAAAATGGCATAGTTTATGCACCAAATATAACTATGGGCGTAAATGTTCTGATGCTGCTGTCAAATCTCACGGCAAGCTTGCTGAGTAATTACGATTTTCAGATTACAGAGTTACATCATAAAAACAAATTGGACTCACCATCCGGCACAGCGAAAAAAATTGCCGGCGAAATACAGAGTGGTCTTTTGAACAAAGGAGTTGTAGTTTCGCATAATGACATACCCATAAATTCCGTAAGGGCCGGAGGTGTAATAGGCAAGCATGAAGTAATGATAGTTGGGCAGGAGGACAAAATAGAAATCAGTCATGAATCTTTTTCAAGAAAAGCGTTTGCACAGGGAGCAGTAGGTGCTGCGAAATTTATTCATAAAAAATCCGGATATTATGAAATGAAGGATGTCCTTGATTTGGAAAAAGTTTTAAAGACTTATATAGAGAGTAATAACAGGTCGTCAAGGCACCGTAACGAATATAATGCCAAACCGGCTTCAAATTAAAAAAACAAGAACCCTGCTACTGCTGGGTTCTTGTTTTTTTAGCTCTGAACATAAATTTTATAAGATTCTTAATTATAAGAATAAGTTCAATAATTCCAAGAATACCTACGATTGTTACCAAGTCTCTGTTTTCAGTAACAATGTTTTTGATTTTTGACTTGTAATCCGCTGGTGCTGAAACAGTCTTATCCGAGTAAAGATTTACTTCTATTACAGTATTATCATTCAGAGTGTATTTTAAAACACCTGCAATAATCTCGGTATTAACCGGGAGTTTCAACTTTTCATTTGGTATAAAACTCATATTTTTAATAAAACTGTTTCCAACAGGATAGGTATAATAAACATCAATTTTACTTGCCAGATCAACCTTTACATTATCTACATCTATACTTCTTTGGGGGATATTCTTAGGAACCAGAACTCCTGTATAAAACTTAGAAAACCCGTAATCAAACAGTTTTGCAGTCTCTGAGAAGGCATTTTCTTCGCTGGAATTGAATACCACAGCAATAAGCCGTTTATCATTTTGAGAAGCCGTAGTAACAGCGGAAAAGCTCTGGGGGTTTGTATTTGCACCCAATTTTCCACCATCAACGCCCTTATAGCTCCAAAAAAGGGTATTTTGATTTGTTAAAACCGAAGAATTATTTCCATTAAGCCAGCCAAACCCTCTTGCACCGAATATCACATTAAAAGTATTATTTGAAATTGCTGCTTTTATAAGTAAGGCGATATCCTTAGCAGAAGTATATTGACCCTCCTCATAAAGACCTGTTGGATTTACAAAATAAGTATCTTTTAGCGACAGCTCTTTGGCTTTTGTATTCATATACCCGACAAATTTGTGGATATCACCATTGCCGACGTATTCGGCAAGTGCTACAGCTGCATCATTTCCTTGTGAAAGCATTACGGCATAAAGTAAATCTTCAACCGTATACTGATTTCCAATTACAAGATTCAGCCCCTTAAAGCTGGCGGCATTTTTACTTATTGTAATCTTGGCATTTAAATCTGTCTTCTCAATTGTAACAAGTGCTGTCATTAGTTTACACATAACTGATGGTGATAAATGCTTGTAAGCACTTTTTTCAAAAAGAACTTGTCCCCTCACGGTGTCCATTAAGACAACAGAACTTGAAGTAAGACCTTCAGCCGGCGTCCATGCAAAAGCCGGAATACTATTGAATATTAAAATTAATGCCACTATAACTAAAAGGATTTTTTTGCTCATTTACCTCACCTGCCGAAAGTAATAATTCGTTCAATACTATAATGATAGAGCATAGAGAATCAATTAACAAGGCAAAAAAGTAACAACTAATATTAAAAATAGGTTACAATTTTTTCAATAATTATTAAACTTATTCAACAAAAGAAAACAATGCATATTAATAACCTTAAAAATGAATAATACATTTAAACCTAAGCAAAATTTAAAAAAGGAGCTTAAAATTGGGATTCGTAAAAGGATTAAGCAAATACATTATATATGACAAAAAAAATATAAAACATGACTTTGAATTAAAGGAAACAAAGTCGGTTAATTGTGAAAGGGCAAAAAATGCTGCTTCTATGGACACCTTTGATAGTGAAGAGTTCAAGGATTACTTTGATGAATGCCCTGTTAAGGATGAATATCTTGAAGAACACGTGTCAGACGAAATAGATAATAATAAAAGCATGATGAGAAAAATATATAACATACCTGAAAACAGTGATATTGTATACAGGGAGTTCAATATAACCGTGCAAGATGAGAATTATCAGGCTTTTATAGTATTTATTGACGGAATGACGGACAGTAGTATTATAAGCAATAACATTCTTCAACCTTTAATGATTTTATCAAACCTTGAGATTAAACAAGAGGTGAAGGATGTAGGCGAATTTATATTCAACAGACTTATACCTTTTAATCAGTTAAAAAAAGCAAAAGATTTTAAAGATGTTGTAAGTAACATCAATTTTGGGGGTTGTGCAATATTTGTAGACGGATTGGAGTATGCATACACGGCTGATACCAAAAAGTGGGAACACAGAAATGTGGGTGAGCCGAATTCCGAAACTGTTATAAGAGGACCGCAAGAGGCTTTTAATGAACAAATAAGAGCAAATACCGCCCTTTTAAGGAAAATATTAAAGGACAAAGACTTGACAATCAAGGGACTTACAATAGGGAAGCGAAGCAATACTCCCTGTGCTGTTATGTATATCCATGATATTGCAAATGAATCTCTTGTAAATGAAGTAATAAAGAGAGTCAAAAGTATAAAGGTTGATTATATATTTGATTCGGGCGAATTGGAGCAACTGTTAGAAGACAGCACTTTTCTGACAGCACCACAGATATTTGCAACTGAAAGACCCGATACTGTTGCAAGAATGCTTGCTCAGGGGAACATAGCCGTTATACTGGATGGAAGTCCATATGTGCTTGTGATGCCCGCTACAATAACGGAATACCTTAGTACACCTGAAGATATAAACATAAGATTTCCATATGTGAACTTTATACGTATGATAAGAATAATAGGTGTTGTCATAGCACTTTTACTACCGGGATTATATATAGCTGTAACAAACTATCATCAGGAAATGATTCCGACTAATCTATTATTTGCCATTGAGGCTTCAAGAGAGATTGTTCCTTTTCCAACAGTTATTGAAATATTAATAATGGAGTTTTCTTTTGAACTAATAAGAGAAGCAGGGATTAGAGTACCGGGAGCTATCGGTTCTACAATAGGCATCGTTGGAGGTCTGATTTTAGGACAGGCAGCTGTTTCAGCAAATCTTGTAAGCCCGATATTAATAATAGTAGTAGCTATTACCGCACTAGGTTCCTTTTCAATACCTAGTTTTTCTATGTCCTTCTCCATAAGAATAATTAGATTTGCCTATATAATGTTAGGCTCTGTAGCGGGGTTTTTTGGAATAGCATTAGGGCTGCTGTTGAACTCTCTGCTCCTTGCATCTTCAAAATCTTTTGGAGTCCCTTTTCTGGCACCATTCGGGCCTATTACAAATGGAAAATATTCGGACAAGATAATGAGAAAACCCATGTGGAAACAGGAGAAAAGGCCCGACTACCTGAATACAAAGGACATTATTAAGCAGCCTGAAATAAGCAGAGGTTGGACTCGCAGTGAAAAAGGTGAGGATGGAGGTGAGGATGATGAGGAATAACGAGGGCTTTGGTTCATGGGAATCAATCTGTTTACTAATAAATATGATTTTCGTTCAGGTAATATTGTATTATCCCAAAGATGCTGCAAGTATGGGGGGGAGTGCAGGATGGATTATACCTATTGTAGTAACAATAATCGCCTATATATATTTTGCCATAGCCACCGGGTTTTATAGGCAACATGGAAATCTTGACTTACTTGAAATATGCGAAAAATCAGCAGGAAGGATATTTAAAATAATTGTTGGCCTTTTAGTAGCTTTATTACTTATATTACTGGAAGTATCTCTTTTGGGCCAGTACGCACATTCACTGAAAATAGTATCACTTGATAAATCTCCATTAGCATATATTCTTTTACTTTTCCTTGTAGGGATGGCTGCGACAGCATATTACGGAGTAGAAGTTGTAGCACGTATAAGTGCTTTTATAGTACCGATATGCATAATAGGATTTATTTTAATAACAATAGGAGTTATCCCAGAATATAGTATAGACAATCTGTTCCCAATATTAGGTAAAGGTGTTAATTCAATAATAAACGGAAGTACTGTCAGCTTGCATATATTTTCTCCGCTGCTGCTAATATTTTTTATGATACCTTTTTTTAAGAGAAGGAATCTAAACCGTGTAGGCTATTTATCAATAACCATATCAGGATTAATAATGCTTTGGTCCACTTTATCATTTTTATTGACATATCCGTATGAAATGGCAGTCGGTAAAAAAATACCAATATATCAGATGGCAAGACTTATTGAAATCGGAGATTATATACAAAGAGTGGAATCAGTATTTGTATTGGTATTTTCACTATCATCAATATTATTCATGGGTGCCTTGTTTACTTTCATAATCCATATAATTGCTAAAACTCTTGATTTGGACAGACATCAGCCGATTATACTGCCAACAGCAGTAATAATATACTCTATGACATTTTTTAAAAAAGGACTTCAGTTTCACCTACCGGGAAATCAATTGACAAACATACTATGGATTTTGGCACTTTTGCTGCCAATTATTGTACTGATTATTGGTTCTATAAAAAAAGTAGGGTCTGAAAATGAAGGAGGGCAAGACTATGAGTAAGATAGCCAGACTTTTTTGTATCATTATATGTATAACTACAATTACGGTAACTCTGACAGGCTGTTATGACAACAGAGAAATTGAAGACTTAGCCTATGTAGTAGCAATCGGAATAGATGAAGCTGATAACAATATGTTTAATCTTACATTTCAGACTGCTGTACCAAAATCAGTAACCAAAGGCGAAGGTGAAACAACAGATATAAAAACCTTCAAGACTGATAATTTCCTTTCAGGCTTCAAGAAAACAGGAAGATATCTAAGTAAAAAAATAAATTTGTCCCATACAAAAATAATTGTAGTTTCTGAAGAAATAGCAAAAAAAGGGCTACAACCATTTCTGAATGGTTTACAAAACTACATGGAGCTTCGTCCTAACGTAAATATTATTGTTTCTGCAAACGGAGCAAAAAACTATATAGAGTCCTTGCAACCTAAACTTTCAGCAAGCCCTACCAAATTTTACGATATGATGTTTAAATCTTACCAAACTGATTTTCGTGTTCCAAGTTCTGAGCTGGGGGACTATTTATACAAAATACACAGCTCGGGTGCCCAACCTGTAACAATATATACAGATGTGGATAATAACGTTATTGACAGTAAAAAGCCTGAAACAGACAAACCTGAGGAAGAGGCGGATAAGGGAAAGAAGAATATGTCCGTAAAGGGTCTGGCTGTATTTAATGGGGACAAAATGACAGGAAGTCTTGATTCGGCAGAAACCTCCATATATGCATTAATGACAGGGTCTATAGATAGCATAAAACTAGAGGTTAAAGACCCACTGGACGAAAGGTATAAAATATTAAGCAATGTAAGGAAAGATAGGTCCTCCAAAACAAGCGTACAGGTATATGGGAATAAACCTCAAATAAATATAGACTTCAAACTTCATGCTGACATAGAAGCTGTTCAAAGCGATATAAATTACTCCGATTCTGCGAAGTTACAGAAAGTTCAAAAGGAGTATGAAGATTATATAAAAAATGAAATGAACAGCCTTCTTACTAAAGCGTCATATGAGTATAAAAGCGATATATTTGGTTTTGGACAGATCGCAAAGAAAAATTACATGTCTATATCCCAATGGGAGAAAGTCAAATGGCACGAAATCTTCTCCAATGCTGCTTACAGGGTCAAAGTAAGCATGACGGTATCGGGTCAGCAATAAATAGAATCGGGAGTGAATAAAATGGTAGGTAATATTATTATAGTATTATTATTAGTCTGGATATGTATATATTCATTCAGCTTCGGAGTATATACATGGAAAAATAGCAACTGGTTCGGCGGATTGATAGTAATTCTGTTATCCTTAACATCACTGTTGCTTCCTGCAGCAATAATGTTTTATAGCTAAAACCTACACCAAAAATTGGTATAGGTTTACGTGTTGACACACCCATACTTACTATGTTAACATAATTAAGCTGTTTCGACAGATAACACTTAACAAAAAATGAAATAAAAAAAGGTTGACACAGCGACAAATTGCATGGTAATATAGTCAAGCTGTCGCGGAAGACAACACTTAAATTGTTCAAGGTAGTGTTAACTACCAAAAACTGAAAGTAAAAAAAGTGTTGACAACAAGATAGCAAAGTGTTAATATAATTAAGCTGCTTGCGACAAACAAACAGCAAGAACCTTGCAAAGCAGT
>JAEZIU010000319.1 GCA_023436485.1 Bacillota bacterium
TAACGAAGGAAATGACGTTATAGCTCAGCACCAAGACTCAACAGCTGCACAAATAGCAGCTCAGGAAAAGAATGCATTTGCAATCGGATATAATTCAGACAGCAGCAAGGCAGCTCCAAAGGCGTATTTGACAGCTCCTGTATGGAACTGGGGAGTATACTATGTTGATCAGGTTCAGAAGATTCTGGACGGAACATGGAAAGCTGAGAATTACCTTGGCGGAATGAAAGACGGAGTTGTTGATATTGGACCAATGACAGACTTGGTTGATGCAGATATAAAGGCAAAAGTTGAAGAAGCAAAGAAAAAGATTCTTGACGGTTCATTAAATGTGCTTGCAGGTCCTATCAAGGATCAGACAGGTGCAGTAAAGATTCCTGAAGGAAAAGTTATGACAGTTGAAGAACAGCAGTCCTGCAAATGGTTTGTTGAAGGTGTAAACGGAAAAATAAACAAATAATCAGGGGCTTTAGAAATATTGAAATAATGACAATTTAGCAGTAGTTGATAGAACCGATTCAATCGGTAATCGGCTACTGCTAAAATTTTACTAAGTAAATAATTATGAAAAGGTGATGCTGTGAATAACGAAGTGTATATAAAAATTGACAACTTAACAAAAACCTTTGGTTCTGTTGTCGCTAACAATAATGTGTGCCTTGAGGTAAAAAAAGGTGAAATCCATGCTTTGCTAGGGGAAAACGGTTCCGGTAAGAGTACATTAATGAACATGCTTTCGGGTATATACACTCCGGATAGCGGAAGTATATACATCAAGGGAAAACAGGTTACATTCAAGACTCCTAAAGACTCCATGGCTATGGGTATAGGAATGATTCACCAGCATTTTAAGCTTGTGGAGGTATTGTCTGCTAAGGATAATATTATAGCCGGACAGAAGGAGAGTTTTTTTATTGGCAACAAACAGCTTTCTCAGAAAATTAAAAATATCTCCGAAAAGTATGGACTGGCAGTTGACCTTAATAAGAAGGTCTATAACATGTCAGTAGGTGAAAAGCAGACTGTTGAGATATTAAAGGTAATTTACAGGGGTGCAGAAATACTCATTCTTGATGAACCTACGGCAGTTTTGACACCCCAGGAAACAGAAGGTCTTTTCAATATTTTAAGAAAAATGAAGCAGTCAGGCTGTTCGGTAATAATAATTACTCATAAGCTAAATGAAGTAATGGAAATATCAGATAGAATTACTGTTTTGAGAAAAGGTGAAACAGTAGGTACTGTAAACAAGGAAGATACAAGTGCCGCTGAGCTTACCAACCTGATGGTAGGTAAAGCAGTTGATCTGTCAATTAATAGGGTAGGAAACAAAAATAATAAGACTATATTGGATATAAAAAATCTCACAGTAGTAGATGGAGAAAACGTTAAGGCTCTTGATGCCATTAGCTTCTCCCTTTCAACAGGAGAGATATTAGGTGTAGCAGGTGTTGCAGGAAGTGGACAAAAAGAGTTGTGCGAAGCTATAGCAGGTCTGTATCCTATCGCATCGGGCTCTATAGAATACAAAAGTGAAAATATCGTAGGAAAAAATCCTCGTGACATAATCAAAATGGGTATAAGCATGAGCTTTATCCCGGAAGACAGACTTGGTATGGGACTGGTAGCCTCCATGGGAATGGTTGATAATCTGATTCTTAAAGAATACCAAAACCAAAAAGGTGTTTTTATAGAAAAGAAGACTGCAAGAAATCTGGCACAAAAACTAATAAGTAAGCTTGAAATCAGTACACCGGGAATTAACCATCCTGTACGTCAGTTGTCGGGAGGTAACATACAAAAAGTACTTCTGGGCCGTGAAATAGAGTCAAACCCCGATTTGTTAATAACGGCATATCCGGTTAGAGGTTTGGATATTAATGCGTCATACACAATCTATGACCTTTTAAATGAGCAGAAGGAAAAGGGCGTAGGCATACTCTATATCGGTGAAGATCTGGATGTTCTAATAGAACTTTGCGATAGAATAATGGTTATCTGCAACGGTAGAATAACAGGTATTGCTGAAGCATCAAAGATAACCAAGGAGCAGCTGGGTCTAATGATGGCAGGAGAACAGATGGAAAAGGTAATGGGGGTGGGAATGTAATGTTCAGAATTATTAAAAGGACAGACCTTACAAAAAAACAATCAGTTATATTCAGAGCCATTGCAATATTTGGAGCACTTGTTGCCACCAGTATATTTATAATGTTGATAGGATTTAACCCAATAGATGTCTACGTATCAATGCTTGACGGTTCATTCGGCTCCACGTACAGATTCAAGGAAGCGATAATACAGTCTATCCCGCTGATTATTACCTCCCTTGGTATATCAGTAGCTTTTAGAATGAAGTTCTGGAATATCGGAGCGGAAGGACAAATAATAATGGGGGCTTTCGCTGCCAGTTATTTTGCTTTATACCATTCAAACATCCCTACGGGCTTGTTGCTTTTATTAATGTTTGTTTCTGCGACAATCACAGGAGGTATTTGGGCACTGATTCCGGCATACTTTAAGGCAAAGTTCGGCACAAATGAAACACTGTTTACACTTATGATGAATTATATTGCACAAAAATTCCTTATGTACCTGCAATATGGCCCATGGAAAGATCCTAATGCAATGGGAGCAGGTAAAATTGCATTATTTTCCGATAAAGCTGCACTTCCTGAGGTTTTTGGAATTCATATAGGATGGATAGCTGCCATAGTATTAGTAATTTTAATGTATATCTTTATAAATAAAACAAAAAGAGGTTACGAAATACAGGTAATCGGTGAAAGTGAAAATACAGCAAGATATGCCGGCATGAATGTAAAAAAGATAATTTTGTCTTCTATTTTACTAAGTGGTGCTTTATGCGGTATGGTCGGTATGTTTCAGGTATCGGGGGTAAATCATACCCTGAGTTATCAGGTTGCAAACGGAGTCGGATTTACAGCAATTATAACAACATGGCTTGCGGGCTTGAGTGCTCCTGTAATTGTTGTTGCATGTTTCCTTTTCGCTGTTCTGCAACAGGGAGGAACATATATTCAAACGGCTTTTAGCATTCATTCATCAGTTGCACAAATACTTCAAGGAATGATTCTTTTCTTTGTTCTGGGAAGTGAGTTTTTCACTCAATACAAGCTTGTACGCAACAGGAATACAGAACATAAACTCGGAAAGGAGGCGGCATAAATGAGCTTAGTAAGTATGATTACATTTATTTTAGCCGGTGCCGTAACAGCAGGAACTCCTTTACTATTTGCAACATTAGGAGAAATTGTTACAGAGAAGGTTGGACAGTTAAACCTTGGTGTTGAGGGAATGATGCTTATCGGTGCCGTTATAGGCTTTGGCGCTGCCTTGTCTACAGGCAATCCGGTAATTGGTATGATTGCAGGAATGGTTGCAGGAGCCGGAGGTGCATTGATTTTTGCATTTTTGACAATTACATTAAGAGCAAACCAAATTGTTTCAGGCCTTTCTCTTACAATTTTTGGTACGGGCTTTTCAAGTTTTTTAGGACAAAAGATGATTGGACAGGCTTTGTCGGATTCAGTAAGAGACGGTTTTAAGCCTATAAAGATTCCTTTGCTTGGAGATATTCCCGTTATAGGAAGTGCCTTTTTCCATCAGAACATTCTTGTTTACGCAGGATATGTAGCAGCGGTATTATTGGGGCTGTATATGTTTAAAACCAGAATAGGCCTGAATATGAGAACTGTTGGTGAAAACCCGGGTGCGGCTGATACGGCAGGAATAAACGTTACTACGTACAAATATCTTCATATACTTTTGGGAGGTGCTTTGAGTGGTATAGCCGGCGCATATATGTCAATGGTTACCGTACCGTCATGGCAGGAGGGTGTAACGGGAGGAAGAGGTTGGATAGCGGTGGCTCTTGTTATTTTCGTAACCTGGAATCCATATAAAGCTATGCTGGGGGCATATTTCTTCGGCGGATTGAGTATTTTGGGTTTGTATCTCCAAAGCCATGTCCCGATTCCACAAAGTATTTTCGACATGCTTCCGTATCTGGTAACAATAATAGTTCTTATTATGATTTCCATAAAAAAATCAAAGGAGAACCAACCGCCAAAAGCGCTTGGAGATCCATACTTCAGAGAAGAACGATAGAATAAATATATAAGCCGTAAAGTCCAAGGAATCTTTGGTTTTACGGCTTTAAATATAAAATTGTGTGCCCTATTGCTTACATAATATAAATTCTGTGCTAAAATATGTTTGATGTTAATATTTTATTGTAACAGGAGGTTGTTCCGGCATGAATAAGATTTTGAGGCTGGGTAGTTTATTTTTTTCAATTGTGCTGTTGGTTTTGGGAATCATACGCATTATGTCAGGCCGGGAAAATTCAGGTGTATTTTACATAATAGCTGCGGTAGGATTCTATATCATATACTTTTCATATAAAAGGTCTCAAAGGAAAGATTGATCTGGATATTTTGTAATAAGTTAGAAAATACCTTGTTATCGGTAATATTTTAAGATAAAATCTTTAGGTATAAATAAAGGAAATAATAAATAAATTCGTAAGGATGTGTTTTAGATGGAACAGATAGAACAAAAGAAGAGGATTTTCAGTGGTGTTCAGCCGTCGGGAAACCTTACCATAGGAAATTATTTGGGTGCGATAAAGAACTGGATTCCTTTGCAGGATGAGTATGAATGTTTATACTGCGTAGTGGATCTTCATACACTTACTGTTCGTCAGAAACCTGCCGAATTAAGACAGAGAAGTTTGAATCTTTTGGCACTTTATATGGCCTGTGGTCTTGACCCTAAAAAAAGCATACTGTTTTTGCAGTCGCATGTGAGTGCACACGCAGAGTTAGCTTGGATTCTCAATTGTTACACATATATGGGTGAATTAAACAGAATGACCCAGTTTAAGGACAAGTCACAGAGACACGGAGATAACATAAATGCGGGATTGTTCACATATCCTGTACTTATGGCAGCAGATATCCTTCTTTATCAGGCAGACCTTGTTCCCATCGGACAGGATCAGAAACAGCATCTTGAGATTACAAGGGATGTGGCTGACAGATTCAATAATATATATGGAGATACTTTTACGATTCCGGAAGCATTTATACCTAAAATAGGTGCAAAAATAATGAGCCTTCAGGAACCTGAAAAGAAAATGTCCAAGTCAGATGAAAATGAGAATGCATTTGTTCTGATTCTTGACTCACAGGATG
>JAEZIU010000335.1 GCA_023436485.1 Bacillota bacterium
TTCAGACCACTCCATGAGGCAGAAGGAGGATGGTTCTGGTGGGGTGCCGAAGGCCCTGAGAATTGTGTAAAGCTGTACAGGCTGCTATACGACATGTTTACAAATGAATACCATTTAAACAATATCATATGGGTTTGGACATCCTACACATATGAAACATCTTCAAAATGGTATCCGGGTGATGATGTAGTTGATATTCTTGGTTATGACAAATACAATGCCAAGGATGGACTGCCAAACGGAAGTGCTATTTCTTCAACATTCTATAATATGGTTAAGCTCACCAATGGTAAGAAGCTTGTAACAATGAGTGAAAACGATACAATTCCGCAGGTTTCAAACCTTACAAATGAGATGGCCGGCTGGTTATATTTCTGCCCTTGGTACGGATGGCATCTTACAGGGGAGCAGAATAATCCGGTTGATTGGCTAAAACAGATGTATACCAGCGATTATTGTATTACTCTGGACGAGCTTCCTGAACTTGAAAACTACCCATTCCCGTCAGGCGGGGATACTCCGACAATCATGTATGGTGATTTGAATGGAGATAAATTAATCGATGCAATTGATCTTGCTTTATTTAAAAAATGTATACTTGAAAACAATCAGAGTATAAAGTCAGCAGATGTTGACGGTAACGGTTCTGTAGATGCTATAGATTTTGTATATATGAAGAAATTTCTGACAGGTGAAATTTCCAGCTTTCCCGCAAGTGGAAAGTAATTGATTTGTTTGTTATTTAAAGAAAGGAAGATATAATATGAAAAAAGGATCGATTTTAAAGGTAACAAGAGCTTCTATAATGAGCATTGTTATTCTTGCCATGCTTGTAACTTCATTCACCGTTATGAATGTAAGTGCAGCAGAAACAGACTACAACTATGCAAAATTATTACAGTACTCACAATATTTTTACGATGCAAACATGTGCGGTACCGAAGTTGGTGAAAATAACCAATACACTTGGAGAAATGATTGCCATATTTACGATGCAAAACTCCCGCTAGATTCTACAAATACAAATATGACAGATAGTTTTATCAGTCAAAATAAGACTGTTCTTGACCCTGACGGAGACGGAATGGTAGATGTTTCCGGTGGTTTTCATGATGCCGGTGACCACGTAAAATTCGGTATGCCTGAAGCATATTCAGGTTCAACTCTGGGATGGGGATTTTATGAATTCAAGAATCAATATGTTACAACCGGACAAGACAGCCATATAAAAACAATATTAAGATATTTCAATGATTACTTTATGAAAAGCACTTTCCTTGATTCAACCGGTAAGGCTATAGCATTCTGCTATCAGGTTGGAGACGGAGATGTAGACCATGCATACTGGCAAGCACCTGAAGTTGATGAAATGTTCAGAAGAGGATGGTTTGCAACCGATGCGATGCCTTCAACCGATTGTGTGGCAGCTGCTGCAGCTTCACTTGCTGTCAATTACATGAATTTCAAGGATGAAGACCCGGCATATGCAGAAAAAAGCCTTAAATATGCAAAAGCCTTATTCCAATTCGCAGAAAGATGTCCAACCAAATCAGTAAACACTGATGGGCCTAAAGGTTATTACGGATCATCTAAATGGCAGGATGATTACTGTTGGGCCGCATCATGGCTATATTTGGCAACAGAGGATGATCATTACCTTGACGAAACACTAAAGAATTTTGATTACTATGCACCTTCATGCTGGACACATTGCTGGAACGATGTTTGGGCAGGTACGGCATGTATTATTGCTGAAATAAATGATTTAATTGATAAAAACGGACAAGTATTAGAAGATAGATACAAAAAATTAACAAATAAGAGTTCATATGAAGAGATTGATTTCTGGAGTCAGATAGCAAAGTTAGTAGATGGTTGGATGTCAGGCAAAAATGTTACAATATCACCTGGCGGATATGCTTTCTTAAATCAATGGGGTTCTGCAAGATATAATACCGCTAGCCAGCTCTTAGCACTTGTTTATGATAAGAATCATGGTGATACTCCTTCACAATACAGCCAATGGGCTAAATCACAAATGGATTATCTGCTGGGCAACAATCCGTTAAGTCGCTGTTATGTAGTAGGATACAGTGATAATTCAGTAAAATATCCTCACCACAGGGCTGCATCTGGATATGCTACTGCCGAAGGAACCGGTCCTCAGAAATATGTTCTTTACGGTGCATTGGTTGGAGGCCCTGATGCCAGTGACCAACATAAGGATATTACCTCAGACTATGTGTACAATGAAGTAACAATAGACTATAATGCTGCCTTTGTTGGAGCCAGTGCAGGTATTTACAGATACTTCGGAAATTCAACAATGCAGGTTACACCTGATTTTCCACCACTGCCAGATGAGGATGATCCTGAAGACCCTTCCGGTTCTGCATACTGGGTAGAAGGTTTTTGTGTAGATGTAGCTCAATCTGACGGACCAAAAGCAACAGAAGTAACTTTATTTGTAAAATCAGATGTAACAAAAACTTCAAAAAATATTTCTGTAAGATACTACTTTGACTCAACAGGGATGACATCACTTGATCCTAATAAAATCGAAATGAGACAGTTATATGATCAGACGGCTGCAGAAACAGATTATGCAGCTGAAATTTCAGGGCCACACCTCTATAAAGATAAAATCTACTATATAGAAGTAAAATGGCCTGATTATGTAATTGCAAATTCCAACAAGAAATATCAGTTTGCTATAGGTACATATGCTTGGCAGAATTACTGGGATCCTACTGATGACTGGAGCCACCAGGGCTTAAAAGTTGTTGAGGACAGTTGGAAAGGCACACCCGAAAAGGCAGACAATATCTGTGTTTATGACAATGGCGTTCTAGTTGGCGGTACTGAGCCAGATGGAACTACACCGGGTGGAAATAATCCTGGTCCAACAATTAAACCGGGTGACCTGAATAACGATACAACAATTGATGCTTTGGACTTGACATTGCTGAAAATGCACTTGTTGGGAATCAAAGTTCTTGCAGGAGATGCGCTGAAAGCAGCAGATATAGATGCCGGGGGTACAGTTGATGCACTCGATTATGTTCAATTGAAAAAGATAATATTGACACAGGCAGTATAACAAAAAAGGCAAAAGGGAGTTTGCATAACTACTAAAAAGTAGCTAGGGAAGCTCCCTTTGCTTTTACTTAATTTAAGGCTGTTTTACTTTCAAGAGGGTAACAACAGTAATTAAATAATTTAGGAGGCAAATTTGATGAATTTAATAAGTCCTGAAAGAAACCGTAAAATAAGAGCAGGGATTGCATGCTTTGTAGCAAGCGGAATTCTTGCAACCTGCGGGTGTATTATTCCCGGGAATTTCAATCAAAAGGTGTATGCGGCAAGTACGTCTCCCGGAGATTATCAGCAGGATTCCCGCATACGACTCAACTCTATCGGTTATCTTCCAGAAGCCGAGAAAAAAGCAACAATCGCAGCTACATCCGGTGATTTCGTTGTAGTAAATTCAAGCGGAACAGCTGTTCTCACAGGTAGAACTACTTCCGTTAATGATACTGATACCAATGAGCAGGTTAGTATTGCTGATTTTTCATCGGTAAAAACGGAAGGAAGTTACACCTTGCTGGTGCCGGGAGTAGGAAAGAGTGTAACCTTCAAAATCGATCAAAATATTTTCGTTAATCCTTTTAAAACATCAATGCTTGGAATGTACCTCTGGCGCTGCGGAACGTCAGTTTCCGCAACATATAACGGCAAGGTATTTTCTCATGAGGCTTGTCATACCAAGGACGCATATACTGACTATATTAATGGACAGCATAACATAAAAGAAGGCGGAAAAGGATGGCACGATGCCGGAGATTACAATAAATATGTTGTTAATGCCGGTGTTACCGTAGGTTCCATGTTTTTTGCATGGGAGCAGTTTAAAGATCAGATAAAAGATATTTCCTTAACAATGCCGGAGAGTAACAATTCAATGCCGGATTATTTGGATGAACTGAAATATGAAACGGATTGGCTTTTAACCATGCAATATCCTGATGGTAGTGGTAAGGTAAGCCATAAGCTTTCTACAAAAGACTTTGGCGGATTTGTGCTGCCGGAAAGAGAAACAGCAGACAGATATTTTACATCTTGGGGAAGTGCTGCAACAGCAGACTTTGTTGCTATGCTGGCAATGGCTTCAAGAGCATTCAGACCGTATGATGCAGCATATGCGGACAAATGCATTGCTGCCGCAAAAGTCAGCTATGCTTGTTTAAAAGCAAATCCTGGAAATACAAAACCTGACCAAAGTGCTTTTACTACAGGAGGATATGATACCACAGATACCGACGACAGGCTATGGGCAGCTGCGGAGATGTGGGAAACCCTTGGTGACAGCAGTTACCTAGCAGATTTTGAAGCCAGTGCAAATAACTTTACAAAGAAAATTGACATTGATTTCGATTGGGGAAATGTAAATAATCTTGGAATGTTTACATACCTGTTATCCGAAAAGAGCGGAAAAAACACTTCACTGTATAATTCAATTAAGAGTGCATTGATTTCAGCTGCAGACAGTATCGTTACTACCGCCGACGGACACGGCTATGGAAGACCAATGGGAGCAACCTATTACTGGGGCTGCAACGGAGCCGTGGCACGTCAGACCATGATTCTTAATATTGCAAATAAATTATCACCAAAGTCTGAGTATGTTAATACATCACTGGATGCATTGAACTTCCTGTTTGGCAGAAACTATTATGACCGTTCCTTTGTTACAGGGATGGGACTAAACCCTCCAATGTACCCACATGACAGACGTTCAGGCGGTGATTCACTGACAGATCCATGGCCTGGATATTTGGTTGGTGGAGGTTGGCCGGGAGCTAAAGATTGGAAGGACGATCAGGAAAGTTATCAGACCAATGAGATTGCAATCAATTGGAATGGTGCATTGATTTATGCTCTGGCAGCATCTCTCGACATGCCTGATACTTCTGATGTACTAATGGGAGATATAAACATGGATGCAAAAGTGGATGCAATTGATTATGCATTTCTGAAAAAGAATTTATTGGGAATGGGTGATTTATCCGGGGATGCATTGAGACTTGCAGATGTAAACCATGATAATGCAGTTGACGCTTTGGATTTATCTATTTTAAAACAGTATTTGTTAGGTAAGATTACAAGCTTATAAATATAGGGTTTTTGAAAATGCAATCGGGAGTGAATAAATAGCTCCTGATTGCAGATTATAATCGCTGAAAATATCGGAGGTAGGCTGCTATGAACATTCATCTCAATAATTATCAGATTGACTCTCGGGTTCGCCTTAATTCAATAGGCTTTATACCAACTCAGGAGAAAAAAGCCACAATAGCAGCGGAATGCAGCTGTTTTCATATTGCAACTCAAAACGGTCAGGTGGTTTTTACGGGAAGCCCTGGAACCGTCTATAATACAGACACTGATGAGCAGGTAAAAATTGCTGATTTTTCTGCTGTAACCGGTGAAGGAAGCTATGTTCTTGTAGCTGAAGGAGTTGGTAAAAGCACAACATTTAAGATTGATAAGAATATCTATATAGAGCCTTTTAAAACAGCAATGCTGGGTATGTACCTGTGGCGCTGCGGAACAGCGGTTTCTGCCACCTACAAAGGTGACGTATTTTCCCATCAAGCATGTCATAAAAATGATGGGTATACAGATTACGTAAACAATCAACATACTATTAAGGATGGCACGAAGGGCTGGCATGATGCGGGAGATTATAATAAATATGTTGTGAATGCCGGTATTAGTATAGGTTCAATGTTGTTTGCGTGGGAGCAATTTAAAGGGGAGATTAAAGATATTACCTTAACCATGCCTGAGAATAACAATGAAATTCCCGACTACCTTGACGAAATAAAGTATGAAACCGATTGGCTTTTAACCATGCAGTATCCTGATGGTAGCGGAAGAGTCAGCCATAAGTTATCAACGCTGGATTTTGGACCCTTTCAGCCTCCTGAAAATGAGACAACAGAAAGATATTTCACTCCATGGAGTAGTGCGGCAACAGCAGATTTTGTTGCAGTAATGGCCATGGCATCAAGAGCATTCAGACCATATGATTCTGCTTATGCTGACAGGTGCATAGAGGCCGCCAAGATAAGCTATGACTTTTTGAAAGCAAACCCTGAAAATGTAAGACCTGATCAGAGTGATTTTTTAACAGGAGCATATGATTTGCCTGATTTTGACGACACTGACGACAGGCTATGGGCAGCTGCAGAAATGTGGGAGACTTTTGGGGATAGCTCTTATCTTTCAGACTTTGAAACGAAAGTTACAAGCTTTAATAATATAGTTGAAATTGATATGTTCGAGTGGATGCAGGTAAATAACCTTGGAGTATTCACCTATTTGCTTTCAAACAGATGTGGTAAAAATCCGGAGGTATATAACACAGTTAAAAATGCTCTAATCACCGCAGCCGACACCTTAGTATCGAACAGAGACAATCACGGCTACGGGCGTCCAATGGGAACATTGTATTATTGGGGTTGTAACGGCACTGTTGCACGTCAGACCATGATTCTTAATGTTGCAAACAAGTTGTCACCTAAAAAATCTTATTTAAATACTATTTTGGACGCAGTAGGGTTCCTGTTTGGAAGAAACTATTACAATCGCTCATTCGTAACAGGCATAGGTACAAATCCGCCAATGCATCCTCATGACTCTCGTTCTGCCAGTGATTCCATAACAAATCCGTGGCCGGGATATCTTGTTGGCGGAGGGTGGCCCGGTGCAAAGGATTGGGTAGACCAAGAAGAAAGTTATATGACAAACGAAGTTGCTATTAATTGGAATAGTGCATTGATATATGCTTTGGCTGCTTCATTAAGCATTAGTCATCAATGTGGATGCCCTTAAATAACTTATTAATAGAAAACTCCTTTTTACGGCTGATGATTCAGCTGTAAAAAGGAGTTTTTTGCTATAAAAATTACTGCTGTTGGTTTAATTCATTACCTTGGCTTATATAATTCAATCTGTTGTTTAAATACTGAAGGTGCTTTTCAAGGTCGCAGCTCATTTCGTCGTACATCTGTTTAGCAGATTGATCCTGAGTAGACTGAGCCATTACCTTATAAGTTCCTTTTGCTGATTCGCAAGCGGCAACTGCTTTTTGTAAATCGCTTTGTACAGTCATTATTATCACCTCGCCTTCGACAAATAATATTTTAACCATGAATCCACTAAGAATTCGAAAATTAAGAAAACAAATAATGGATATGTTGAATTAAATGTAATTACTTAGGAATTATATAAATGTATGAAACAGCAAAAGGAGTTACTATGATTGGGAAAAATTCCAGACGCCAGATAGCTTATATAAGTATTCTTGGTACGACACAGCTTCATTTAAGAAATCCGTATATTATAGCCTGGTGGTCAGCGGCATTCCCGGGTATGGGCCATTTACTGCTATCAAAATACCTTCGAGGATTCCTTTTGTTTATATTTGAAATTATAGTAAACCTAAAAGCTCATATTAATACAGCTATATTTTACTCATTTACAGGAAGGTTTGAGTCAGCAAAGAGTATTTTGGATAAAAAATGGTTAATTCTCTACTGTTCATTATATATATTTGCAGTGTGGGACAGTTATCGGACAACAGTTGATATCAATAACAATTATATTCTTGCGGCAAGAGAAGATTCTCAAATTAGTAATTTTAAACTCAGCAGTTTGGAATTCAATTACCTGGATAAAAGGTCACCGTTGGTTTCTGCAATCTGGTCCTTGCTTATGCCGGGAACTGGTCAACTTTATATTCACCGTATTGTTATGGCAGCCTTTTTAATTATCTGGTGGGTAGCCGTTATATATTTATCAAATGTACTTCCGGCTATACATTATACTTTTACGGGGAATTTTGAAAAGGTAACGCCGGCAATTAACCTTCATTGGGCCTTAAATATTTCGTCAGTATACCTGTTTGCGATGTATGACGCGTATACAAACACCGTAGAGAATAATAAGCTGTTTGATTGGGAGCAAGCAAAGTTTTTACTAAGAGAATATCAGAGAAAAAATTTTAATTTGCCAAGTAAAAAAAAGTATTTCAGAGGTGACATAATGCACATTGTTGCTACATTTGAACATTCCATATATCTGGAAAAAGCTATTACTGAAATTGAAATGCGTGGAGTTCCAAAAGAAGACATACTTGCAGTACCAATGGATAAAAGGGACGAAAAGAGAAAGGTATTTGATTCTATACATGAGTCTGACGGACTTAGTTTGATTGATTTGGGTGCCATATTGGGCACCGTATTTATGCTCATGGGCACAATTTATGGATTTTTACTTAGATGGGGTCCAATAATTTGGGGGCTGGTAGGGTTAGTAGCCGGCTTTATTACGGGCCTGGTAATTAAGCTGATAATAACTAAAAAATATACAGATAGACCTGAAAATAAAAAATCTACAGAGGTTGTACTAATCATTAAGTGCCAGGAGGGTAAGTCCGACATGGTGAAAAAAGTATTCTGGAATAATCATGCACTTGGTATTAGTAATATTAAATTTGAATAATTTTAAGAGTAAAATGTTAAGAATTTAAAATTTGTTTAAAAATAATTTAATATAATTATGATATAATAAATTAAAGTTCAAAAAAATAGAAACAAATGAAAGGATAATTATTTGGTGAAAAAGGGAACCGGGAGAACTGCATTAATTATACTTATTATTAGTTTCATAGTACAATTAATTCCTAACGTTATTTACATTAATAAAAAATTTCCATTCCATTCTTATAATCAAATAATACCTAAAAACCTTTATATTTGTAATCACGTAATTAATAGAAGAAATGAAAACTATTCAAATCCGAAAAATTCAATTTTAGTCAGTACCTTAAATAATAATATTGTGATGTTTACTTCTTATTTCATAACAAAACAATTACAACATAACAAGCCATTTGATCATCGAAAAAGCATAAGACAGACAATTCCTAATTATTTTCACGGGAGTAACAATAAGCATCCTTCTATATAGGGCTAGCATAATAAATAAATCAACTATAGGGGTGAGTCAATGACAAGAAAAAATCATATAAAAAGAGAAATAGTAAGATATATATTTCTATTTATCGGCTCGGTTTTAGCAGCTACTGGATTGGAAATATTCCTAATACCAAATAACATCATTGACGGTGGAATTGTAGGTATATCAATAATAACAAGTTATCTGACCAAGTTGCCGGTGAGTATATTTATAATAGTATTTAATATACCATTTCTGTTTCTTGGATATAAACAGATAGGAAAAACTTTTGTTTTTTCATCAGTATTCTCAGTTGTATCGTTTTCCTTCTGGGTGTCAGTATTTCATCCGATACCTGTGCTAACAAATGATATTTTGCTTGCTTCGGTTTTCGGAGGTATTGTACTGGGAATAGGGGTAGGTATAATTATACGCTATGGCGGGTCTCTTGACGGTACTGAAATGGTGGCAATCATTATTAATAAACGTACATCCTTTTCAGTAGGAGAAATGGTTATGTTCTTTAATATTTTTATTTTAAGCAGTGCAGGTCTGGTGTTTGGATGGGATCATGCTATGTATTCGCTTATTGCCTACTTTATCGCTTTTAAAGTTATAGACGTTACAATAGAAGGATTGGATGAAACAAAGGCAGCTTTTATAATATCAGAAAGCGGTGAAGAAATTGCCAAGGCAATTACAGCCCGACTTGGAAGAGGAGTTACGTTTCTTGATGGAAAAGGCGGCTTTTCAAAAAATGAAAAAACAATACTGTACTCGGTTGTCACAAGGCTTGAGCTGTCGAAGCTTAAATCAATTATATATGATAAAGATGAAAATGCTTTTGTTACTATAAACGATGTGTCAGAAGTAATGGGAGGAAAGCACAAAAAACGGGCTATCCATTAAAATAACAGGTATCGACTTAAAAGTAATTAAATGGTAAAATAGCTATATTAAACTTGACTTATCAAGAAAAATTAATAACGAATAAAGGGGTTGTTTTACCATGAAAACCATCAAGGTGCTTTCAATTGACGGGGGCGGTATCAGAGGACTTATTCCGGCTATGATTCTTGCCAAAATAGAAGAAATGACAGCTAAACCAATTTGCCAGTTGTTTGACTTAATTTCAGGAACTTCAACAGGTGGAATACTGTCACTCATGCTAACAGTGCCGTCAAAGGAGAATAACGGTACGCCTGCTTATACGGCCAATGACCTTATCAAGTTATATACTGAAAACGGTAAGAAAATATTCTCAAGCAGTATATTTCATAAAATTGTCTCTATGGATGGCATATCAGAAGAAAAATATCCCGCCACAGGAATAGAGTCTGTTTTAAAGGAATACTTTGGAGATGTAAAGCTTTCTGAAGCCTTGACAGATATAATTGTTCCGTCATATGAACTGAGTCTTAGAGAACCTTATTTCTTTAAAAGTACACATGCTAAGGATGAAAGCAGGATAAATAAAGATTTTTGCATGTGGCAGGTGGCAAGAGCTACATCTGCAGCACCTACATACTTTGAGCCATATAAGCTTGAAATCGGCCAAAAAGACGGTGCAGATTATTATACTATGATTGACGGCGGCGTATTTGCAAACAATCCGGGCATGTGTGCTTTTGCAGAGTCGAGAGTACTTTATAAGGATAATCCGGACATACTAATGCTTTCACTTGGAACGGGGGAACTTAACCGTTGCATACCTTATAATGAAGCAAAGGACTGGGGCCTTATGAAATGGGCAAAACCAATCCTGAGTACAGTATTTAGCGGGGTGAGTGAAACAGTTGATTTCCAACTCAGTCAGATATTAACGGATAACAGGTACTACAGGATGCAGGCCAGTCTTGCACAGCTTGGAAGTGATGCTATGGATGATGCCAGTGAGGAAAACATACATGAACTGAAACTTCTTAGCCTTAGTTTAATTGATGAGTGGCTGAGAAATGGAAAATTAGAAAAACTGTGTAAGCAGCTTACTGAATAGTAAGGCATAAAAAAAGTACGGTTACTCTTATTGAAGGGCAACCGTACTTTTTTTTATTAATGATTCATCTTTTTAAAACCTTTTGATTGTAAAGCGGCTTCCAAAGTCTTTCTATCAAATACAATCTGATTTAGTGATATAATGTCCCCATCAAAATTAATGGTTTTTATATACTGAAATTGTATACCGGATGATGATTGATATAGCTTTCCGGGTTCGAAAGACGATGAAGGGGAATTATCAATAGTATATTTCAATCCTGTAATACGTTGAGTTAGCTCAATAGTTTTGCCATTCCACCACGAAGTAATATTATATTCATCACTTAAATCATCTTCACTTATCCACTGCTCTCGAAATTTAAGATACTTATCATTAGAATGTTGATTGTCTTGATTATTACTATCATATGGTTTTTGATCTGAACTACCTAATGGCCCTTCAGAATATTCTGTAATTCCATCCGGGTCTATAGGCTCAGGTTCGGGTAGTTCACCGATTATTTTAATTTCGTCAGTATTAAAAGTGTTTGTAATGCCCCTCTCCTTTTCAATAAATCTTTCTACAATTTTGGATGCATCCTCGGAGACACTCTGATAAAACAACCAATCATAATAAACCTTCCCAAAGGTCTTTGCCAGCCAATCCAATGAGTAACTGCCGTCATTGACCAAACTACTTAATTTTGAAGTACCGGAAAAGAAACTATATATATCAGTCCTTTTGCTTTTAAAGGTTCTCCCGTTATACTTCCATGTAATAATCTGATTTAGATTTGCTTTGTCTACAGTTACTGTTTTAAAAGATATAATTTGTCCTTTGGAGGAATCAATAAAATAGATTGAGAATTTAGATTCATAGGGATACCCTTTCAACTGTTGGTAGCCCTTATACTTGCCCGTACCATTGACAGCATATAAATTATTAATATCTACAAGTGTGCCATTATAGTATAAATAAATATCACTTGAAAGTTCTGATTTCCCAATGAGAATCCGTGAATTTAAGGAATCCCACTTAACACTTATTCCAACAGCTTGAGGTAAGAATTTATAAGGTACCATTACAATATTTTTAACAATTGCCGGAGCCATTTCTATAGTTTTTTGCTTTTTATTTACATAAGCTTTTGTAGTGCCTACAGTTACTGAAATAGTGTATTTTTCATTTTTAACAGTAGCTTTCTTTAATTTAGTATCAAAAGAGTATTTTAGTCCCAGAGCTTCTGAAACATTTTTTAAGGGCACTAAAATGTTTCCGCTTTTAGATATAGGCTGAACGGGCAAAGTCAGTAAATCTTCATAAACATAGACCTTAATAGGCGAAGCTGCTACAACGTTTAAATTCAGCATAAATGTAAGAATAAAACCTGCAATAACTAAAGAAATAATCTTTCTCATTTTTCATTATCTCCTTTTCTAAAACTTTGAACTGTCTAATACATAAATTATAGGATAATTACCAGCTAGTTACAAGTTTTTACAGATATGGCTTATTCAAATTAGAAACAAGAAAAGTGTATTTGGGTGTTACAATTAGAATCCTGATGAATAATATAGAATAAAGTGGGTAAATTAAATTATAGGCTTATCAAGACAAAGTTATGGGTTGATAAGAAAGTATGGCGGTGCTATACTAACCAAGCTGTCTCGAACGACAGTGTTAATTTAATTAAAAGAAGTTATTGTACTTACCGAAAATTGGATTGAAGTTGTGTGTTGACACAAAAGTAATGGCGTGTTAACATGAGTAAGCTGTCTCGGACGGCAATACTTTAAACAGGTCAAGGTAATAACAAATTACCAAAAACTGAAAGTTAAAAAAAGTGTTGACAACAAGATAGTAAAGTGTTAGTATAATTAAGCTGCTTGCAACAAACAAACAGCAAGAACCTTACAAAGCAGTCGTAAGAAGGCTTTATGGACTTTGAAAAGTAAACAGTGATAAACATGTAAAGGAACTCGAAAAAATTCCGAAATCGTAAAACGATTTCAAAATTG
>JAEZIU010000349.1 GCA_023436485.1 Bacillota bacterium
TGCTCAATCTGAGCGTCGGTTATATTCAATCCAAGTTCCTTTTCAGCTTCAGCCAGTGCAATCCACAGTTTTCTCCATGTGGTAAATTTCATATCAGGTGAAAAAATCTGCTGCATTTCGCTACTTGCATATCTTGCATTAAAAGGACTTTCATAAACGTTTTTCATCCAACAATCCCCCAACTAACAAAATATTTAATTTAATACTATCTCATATCACTCAAATATTATACAACATATACCGAATATTTGCACCAATAAATTTAAAAATGTTCGGATTTCAAATATTTTTTTAACGTCAATTATATAAATTGAAATTGTAGGTACTATATAAATTCTTTGTTGTGCTAAATTGTAAAATATTGTGATGTAAGTTTTTCTGTTTGCTCGACCGCATATAACTCGGCTTCTTCCTGATAAGTATAACCTAACATAACAGCTGTTTTCCTTGATACCTCACTAAAAATACTCATAGTATTAGTCATAGCTCTTAAAATATCTGCTGCATCATATGTTCCATATGCTGTCTTTAGCTGTTTCTTAATATTTTCATCGACCCAATTATCAAAAAATCTACCATCATGCCAAACGTCAAAATTTTCACTATAGACTGCTTTTGAATAACACTCAATCATTTGTCTTAATAAATTTTTCATATAACCATCAACGCAACTTTTTGCAGACCAAGTTTCACCTCTAAGTATCTTTTTCACTGACCATATTGTATGAAACCAAAATGCATTTGAAAGATTAGTAAATTCCTTTTCTGATAGAATTGTTTTTAATTCTTCAAATGGTTTATTACGTTCAATTACTCTTTCGAACCCGATTTTATCTATTAATATCTTATATCCACGTGAAAAGAATGCTTGTATAGTACTATCAGCAGCCAACTGTTCGGACTTTTTAACATCATAAAACAGAAAATCCATATCCATTGAATCTCCAAATAGCACCCTGCGTTCTTGTCCACATGCAGCTGTCGGTTCCTGAAATGAAATATAAAATTTATCAATATGATTTAACCAGTAGTCTGTATTCAAAAAATAGTCCACGTCATTTACAAGAAAAATAATATCGTAATCAGAATATTTATCTGCAACATTTTTATCTCTTACCCTTGATCCAAACAGAATCATCGCTTGAATCAAGGGTGATTTATTAGCAAATAACATTAATTTTTTCATAATATTATCATATGAATTCATTTGTAATATACCCACTTTACTTCTAATCTTATTAACGAACAAAAGCAAGCCAAAATTGAATCTATATATTTTATTCAGTTCATCATTTAGCATTGTTTATCTTTTTCTCTTCTACATACTCTCTCAATAAGATAATAATAGATACAACCCATATTATTTTTGCAAGAATGAACGGAAGTAACATACCGTTATCTACTAATGCACTCCACATTTTTCCTGACTCTGAATCCCATTCGGTAAGTCCAATCCCAAGTACAGACGCAGATATTAAAATACCTATATCAGTTAATGTTGCAGAAATTAGAAGTGCGATACCTATTATAGTTCTTTTCATAATCCTGCTAATCCCCCACAGATTCCTGTTTATAAGTTTCTAAACTAGAATATCATAATGACTGTTCAAAAACGTAACAAGAGCACCTAAACATTATGAATGAAGCTCTGAAACAAAAAACCCCTTAAAAATCAAGGGATTTCGTAAGAGCAAGACTGGATTTGTCAGTTATATTATACAGCCCACCGAATATTTTCACCAATAAATTTAAAAATGTTCGGATTTCAAAGTTGCAAAAAAAAGTGCGGGATTCTATCCCGCTTTAGACATTTATGAATATGAGATTGTAATTTACATTACAATTCTAACTCATGGATTATTATAGCTTGAAAAAAGCACCTGTTCAAGCAATTTTATAAAATAATTATTGGTTTATCAATTTAGTTGCACTTACCAGCTGTACACAAATAGCAAGAACCTCTATTGCCTTCTTTAATTCTTCAACGGGAGGCATTGTTGGAGCTATTCTCAAGTTCCTGTTCCTTGGATCATTGCCATATGGGAATGTAGCACCCGCTTTAGTTAATGCCACACCTGCTTCGCCTGCAAGCTTAGCAACTTCTTTTGCACAATCGTCCATAGTATTGAGGCTGACAAAGTACCCGCCATTAGGCTTATTCCAGGATGCAATATCCTTGCCCCCGAGTTCTGCCTCAAGAATTTCAAGAACTGTAGTGAATTTTGGCTTCAATATGTCAGCATGCTTTTTCATATGAGCATTAATGCCCTCAAGGTTTTTAAAGTACTTTGCATGTCTTAATTGATTTATTTTATCGTGTCCTATTGTTTGTATAGTAAGACTCTTTTTGATTCCTTTTAGATTCTCGGCACTTGTTGCCATTACCGCAACGCCTGCACCCGGGAAGCTTACCTTTGATGTTGAACTGAAAATATATACCATATTCTCATTTCCAGCATCCTTGCATGCTTTAAGTATATTCTTCAATTTGTCAGGATTTTCTGACAGATGATGTACGCAATAAGCATTGTCCCAGAATATTCTGAAATCCTTTGCTTTTGGTTTCAGGTTTGCAAACCTGTCAACAACCTCATCAGTATAAGTGATTCCGTCAGGATTGCTATATTTTGGAACACACCATATACCCTTTATACTTTCGTCTTCGGAAACAAGTTTTTCAACGGCATCCATATCCGGTCCATCTTGTTTCATATCTATGGTAATCATTTCTATTCCAAATAATTCACATATAGCAAAATGTCTGTCATATCCGGGACTTGGACATAGGAATTTTACACTGCCCAGCTTTGACCATGGAGTACTTCCCAATACACCCAGTGACATAGCTCTTGCAATGGTATCATACATTAAGTTCAGACTGGAATTGCCTCCAACCATAATTTCATCTGTACTTACTTCCAGCATTTCAGCAAAAAGTGCTTTTGCTTCCGAAATACCGTCGAGAACCCCATAATTGAAGCAATCTGTGCCATCTGCAGCCTTCCTGAGTTCTTTGGCAGGTATATCAAGTATATCCATGCTTATATCAAGCTGTTCAGCACAAGGCTTACCTCTGGTCATATCGAGTTTAAGATTCTGTGCTTTAAATTCATTATATCTTTTTTCTAATATTTCAATTTCATTTTTTAATTCTTCTTTGGATAAATCTTTATAGCTTTTCATAACTATCTCCTCCGATTACCATTTTGACCTGTAACAAACATATATTAATATTAATACATATTATTCATATTTGCAAGTTATATGTTCTTACCAATTCAAAAAATGTGAGCTGCATTATCATTAAAAGACTTTTATTATAAATTATGCAGGAATTAAATAAATAAACTGCAGTTAATTTTGCAGATAGCTTTTTGTGTTGAAATATAGCACTAAAGGCTATTGCAGTATATCTTAAATCAAAGGAAAATACAGTAACAGAGACATAAATTACATGCTCTATCTTAATTGACATTATATTGTTTACTTTGTATAATAATTTACAGATTAATGTTTTATGTAAACCGTTATAAGAAAATTTTTATATAGAAATAAGTGCGTGATGGGTTATCTTACATAGGTGCCAGCGTAACCTGTATTCCCTACAAGGGATGTGCCTTGGATTTGAGGCTGAATCAGCTGGGAACAGAAGTATTAAAGCACCCTCCATCTTATTTCTGAAAAAATAAAGAAGCCTTCTGGCTTCCATATCAGACATAAATGCCATTAAAGAGCATTTTCAAGATTAATACTACAAGCCGCTAATACTCCCCTTCCTGTTCAGTTGAGGTTAGCGGCTTGTAAATTACTTAACTACTGTTTTTATCACTCTTAGAAAATTCTCTCCTGCAATTTTATTTATCAACGTTTCACTGTAATTTAATTTAAGCAGTTCATTGATTAAATCAGGGAAGCACTGTACTCCTTCGAGTCCGGCAGGCGTTTCATCTATTCCGTCAAAATCGGCTCCAAATCCAAGAGTATCCTCACCTGTAAGTCCTACAATATGTTCAATGTGAGCTATGACATGTTTTAATTCAGCTTTTCCCTCGTTAACTATAAAGTATGGGCAGAGATTTATGCCTGTTACACCACCATTTTTTTTCAGTGCAAGAAGCTGTTCGTCGGTTAAGTTTCTACTGTGACCGCAAATCTTTTTAGCATTGGAATGGGAAGCAATTATCGGTGCCGACGAAAGATTTATTACATCCCAAAAACCAGCCTCTGACAGGTGGGATACATCTACCATCATTCCAAGTCTGTTCATTTCAGTAACTACCTCCCTACCGAAAGGTGTAAGACCTCCATTTGTAGCAGAGTCAGCTACACCATCAGCAATCTGGTTTCTGAAGTTCCAAGTAAGAGTTATTGCTCTGACACCCAGTTGGTAAAGCATACGCAATACAGATAAGCTTCCCTCAAGTGCTTCCCCGCCCTCAATGGTTAGAACAGCAGCTACTTTACGACTATTTAATGCATTTATTATATCGTTGTAATTACGGCATAACATTATATCGTTCTTATTAATTTCGATTTCTCTGTAAAGTTTGTCTATAATATCAAGTGTCCGCCTTAAAGCCCCCATTTTTGCCTGATCAGGTGCAATAAATGCTGCAAAGAACTGAACAAAACTATCATACTTTTTTAATCTGTCCAGATCAATATGACCGGTATTACTTTTTAGGGCTCCACCTTTTTTCATTATAGTTGTGATGGTATCGCAATGTGCGTCAACAAAAGTCATGGTATCATCTCCATTTCAACAATTTAAATCTCTTACTTATTTAAAAGGCATCTTTTATAAGGTTTATACTTTTGAGGCTATTTGTACTTCCCATCGATTTATCCATTAATATTTCAATAACATCAAATCTCACCTTAGTATTCATTTTTCTTGTATTTGTCAGGTAGATAGATGCTATCTGCCGAATCTTCAGCTGTTTTGCCCGTGTCACTGCCTCCCCTGGTGTTCCGAATGTACTTGTTCTTCTGGTTTTCACCTCTATAAAACAAATGTATTCATTTTCATTGGCAATTATATCTATCTCACCCAAACGTCCTACCCTGTAATTTGTTTTCAGAATAGTGTATCCGTTTCTTTGAAGAAATTCCGCTGCTTCCTTCTCACCTGCTGCTCCAATTTCTCTTTTATTTGTATCAGTCATCATACAAATCTCCATAGCTTTCATCCACACAGCCTATAAATATAAGTATTTCTGCCACCACCTCATATATTTCAGGAGGTATTTCATCACCTACACTTAAAGACGAAAGGGTTTGAGCAAGATTAATGTCCTGATATAAGGGAACATTACTTTCCTGTGCCTTCTGAATAATTCTCTCTGCTATCTGACCCTTACCCGCCGCAACTATTTTAGGAGCCGCGTCAGTATCAGGTGAATATTGCAGAGCTGCTGCATGTTTTATTTGTCTTTTTACGTTATCTTCCTTCAACCGACATCCCCACCATTCGTATTTTTGTTGTTGCTGTTTTTACACTAAAATATCTATGTTATTAGGCGTTTTAATAAACTCTTTTTTTGCTTCTTCTTCAAAATTTACAATACTGATAGGATCTTCTAAAAGCTTGTAGGTGAAATCCACTAACCTGTACCCCTTTTCAAGGAGTGAATTGTATAGCATCTTGTGGCTGTCCTTTAATATATTGAAGACTCCGCCGTCTTCAAGCCTGAAATTTGTGCTGACATCCTTTTCTTTTATGCTTAGTAATGTATCTATCCTCCCAATATGGTTAGTTTCCAATGAAAGAAGTACCGTTAGATTCGACGGATCCAGCTTTCTTGACTTAGAACCTTTTTTAAGCATATAAAGTTCACCGGTAGTGTTTTTATTGAATATGCTCAGAGGAAGCTGAACATATGAACTGTAATTATTCAGTTGGTTTATAAAATTAACATTGCTTTCCAAATTATTTACTATGTTTACCGCTGCTTCCCTAACTACAGAAGGTAAATGCTGTATGGCATTTTTTACTACTGTTAAGGAGCTGTCTAATTCATTGTAAAGCTTTACAGGATTAATTTCATCGCTGTTCTGCCGGTCTATTCTGACAACTAAGTTTTTAAGTGTATTTATCGCATCCTTTATAATATGCTGCTTACCTGCATCGAAGTTGAAGTTATCCAATTCTTGCTGTCTCAATCCTATTTTGTCAATAGTATTGCTAATTTCCTTGGAAATATATTTAATAGCGGTAAATTGTTCTTGAGTAAGTTTCGGTCCTTCTGCAATTGTTTGAAGTTGGTTTCTTAGTTCCTTGAGTACAGGCAGGTCTGCCTTTGAAAGCGTTGCCGGAGTTATGTCGTTATCTGTGCCTAAGCCTTTCTCTCCACGTAATAACTGATTCGTTTCAATGTTAGCGTGAGTTTTAGCCTGATTGTTTTGAGTATTTGCAGTGTTTACCTGATTTTCAGATGCAGCAGAACTTTGTACAACTGTAGCGGGACTATTCCCGGTCAAGAGTGCTGCTCCGGATTTTCCGGCACTACTATTACTTGCAATGCTTCCCTCAACTACACCCTCAGCACTTCCAAACTTCATTTTTATATCCGAAGCAAGCTTTTCAAGTAGATTATCTATTACTGCAGCTTTAACAGGTGTATTTTCGCTATTTTCTTTTATAAGACTTGCAAGTCTGTTAACAATTTCTTGTGTCGTTTTAGGGGTTTCAGTGCCTCCTGTAGCCTCTATTAGCTTTATCAGACCACTTATGTTATCTGTTATTTTTAAACGACCGGAAAGCAGGCTTTGCAGCTTTTCTATATTATTCATATTATCAGATAATTTCGAAGCTATAAGAAAAGCTGCTGCATCCGCTTTTAGTCCTGTACCGTTATTTACAAGTTTTGTCATCTTTAACAGAGTTTGATTAGTTACCGGGACATCTTGTTTCAGCAATGCCATTGCCATTTGTATATTTTCATCCGATAAAGGCAGATTAATTAAAGCTAATGCACTTTTTGCATTTACAAGGGCTTCATTAACGGGTTGCGTCATACTAGTGCTTAATGATTCAAGAACAAGCTTTCCACCCTCTGTTCCCTTGAAAACAAAGTTGACAAAGTCTCCTTCTTTTGCATTTATAGTCGTTAAGGCATTTGCATGTACCTCTGAACCGTCTGAAAGCTTTATAGTCAGCCCATCTCCGCTGTTTTCAAGTACCTGTGCTCTAATTACATCACCCGGTTTAAGCTTATTCAGAATATCGGTATTGTTATTTGAAATATTTATTTGACCTGCTGCCAACCCATCTATTCTCAATCTCTTATCCTCCAGCCTACAATAAATTGCTATGCAAATCCCTGAAGAATATGTATCACTCCACGAAATTTTTAACAAAGCTTAATCTATGTATCGGACAAAGACCGAATTTTTTAATAGCAGAAATATGTTGTGGCGTTCCATAACCCTTGTGTGCAGCAAACCCGTATTGGGGATATTTTGCATCATATTCTATTAAAAGCCTGTCTCTTGTAACCTTTGCAAGAATTGAAGCTGCTGCAATAGACAGACTCAAGCTATCGCCCTTTATAATAGGAACCTGCTTTGTGCTTAAATTATCAAGCCGTACAGCATCTAAAAGAATACAGTCAGCAATGGGATCAAGCTGGTTTAATGCATCGGCCATTGCCATTTTGGTAGCATTTAAAATATTAACCTCGTCTATGCATTTTTCATCAATAACTGAAATCCCATAAGAAAGGGCTTTTTCTTTTATTTCATCAAACAATTTTTCTCTTTGAGCCTCTGAAAGTTTTTTTGAATCATTTACACCTTCTATTGTCAGTCCCTTCGGGAAAACGACAGCAGCTGCAACTACAGGGCCGGCCAGAGGTCCACGGCCTGCTTCGTCAACGCCTGCAATATAATCAAAGCCTTCACTTATAGCTTGTCTTTCAAAGCAGAGCATTTTATGAAGGCGTTCCATTTCCTTTTCATGCTTTTCTTTTAGTCTGTAATACTTTTCCAGCAGTTTATCTACTTTAAAACCCGTATTATGTAAAGACGACAAGTACTCAATTGCTTCCTTAACTGAAAGCTTTTGAGCCTCTTCCTGAATTTGCTTAAGTGTTAAATTTCCCATTTTCTTAGTTCTCCAATATTTCTAATATAATAAATGCATTTACATTATTATATATTATTTGTAGTGGTTAGTGTTATAACGAAATGCCTCTTGCCATAAAAAGGTTGCCCTTTAGGGCAACCTTTTTAGTTTTTATTCAGTTTTTGTTTCAGCCCTGTCACCAGGCTTCTCAAGGGTTATTCGTCCTATCTTCCCTCCCCTGAATTCATCCAGGACTATTGCTGAAATTCTCGAATAATCTATTTCACCTTTTGAAACAATACATCCTCTTTTTCTTCCAACCGTCTCCAATAATTCAAGAGGCTCCATGTCTTTTATAGTTTCAGGATCAAGCTTAAATCGAGTACAAAGCTCGCTATTGTATGTTTTTGACAGTCTATAGAGAAGCTCCATGGCAACTTCACCGATATCCATTATATCATCCTTTATGGCTCCGGTAAAAGCAAGGTTCATTCCCACTTCCTGATCTTCGAACTTGGGCCAGAGTATACCGGGAGTGTCAAGAAGCTCCATTTCCGAGCTGATTCGTATCCACTGCTTTCCTCTGGTTACACCCGGCCTGTCGCCTGTAACTGCTGTTGCCTTACCAACAATCTTATTTATAAAGGATGACTTTCCAACATTTGGAATACCTACAATCATAGTTCTGACAGGTGTAAAAATCTTTCCCTTTGCCCTATTACGCTCTATTTTTTCAGACATTAAGTCCCTTGCTCTGGACTTAACTTCGTTAAGGCCCTTTCCATTTATGGAATTAATCAGAATACAATCAATTCCTTGATCAGCATACCACTTTATCCACTGCCGTGATATTCTCTCATCTGCAAGGTCGGATTTATTAAAAGCAACCAGTCTGGGCTTATTATTTATTAATGAATTAATTTCAGGATTTCTGCTGCTAAATGGTATTCTTGCATCAAGAAGCTCAATAATAACATCAACAAGTTTTAAATTCTCGGCTATCAACC
>JAEZIU010000359.1 GCA_023436485.1 Bacillota bacterium
TGAAAACCCAAAGAACCGATTACTTTGTTTTCTTCTTTTAATACCAAAGCATATTCAATGTCATTATCAATAAAGCCTTTCAATATTGCTTTAGTAACTTCAATATTCTCATGATGCGGCCACCCAGTCAGTTCGCTGATACCTTCGACACTAGCATACTCATAAAAGTCAAATACATCAGATTCTCTCCAATTTCTCATTATCAGTCTTTCGGTTTCTAGTGTTTTCATAATACACCACCTAAAATAAAAAATCTCCAGCAGTTCGAATTCTCAAGAAATAACTTGTAATAGTAAGTATATTCTATCAGTAATTACCAACTCCTACAATGAGCTTTATTCTATTCCATCGTATCGAAAAACTGCTCTGTGTTAAATAAAGCACAAAAAAGTGTGTACGATGTAACCAATTTCAGTAACCATCATACACACTTTGTATTTTTCTTATATTGTGTTCTATATTTATAAATAAAACTTTTTTATGAAATTTTAACATTACTTAAAAAATTCCTGAATTTCTTCGAACAATTTACATATTTTTCTTCCACTTTTACTTTTAACATCATTAATTATGTAACTTTTTATATGATCATATAATTTTTCTTCTTTAAAATCATTTGATTCAATATTCTTAACATCAAGTTCTTCTAAAGAACTTTCAATTGCTTCAGCAAACTTTGAAATAAGTACGTTAACATTTTCATTTATCTTATTATAATCAACTTCAAATTCTGAATAATTATCTTCAATTTTTTTATAAACATCCTTATTCTTGCTAATTAGAGTCCAAATTACGAAAGAAACAAAATAGTACCTTCCATATTTAATTGCAGCTGTATAATTTTGTCCCTTCTCCCCCTGAATCGTATATAAATCAAATTGTTCTAGTAATTTCATCCCGAAATTTACTGGTTTATAGTATTTTAAGAATTCTTCTTTTGATTCTCCTATTATCTTAAACATACTGTCCGATAAAATAAATTCAGGGTCTTTATATTCGCCTCGTAATAATACATTCGCAGATTTACTTCTTCCTTGACCAGGTAGCTGTGAAATATATGATTTTGCCAATCTTGAAAATTCTATTAAATCATAACTATATAGTGTAGTCTTTTCCTCGCCCCTTTTAAGTAATTCAAAATAATACTTATCTTCTATGGAATCAAGGTTATTAATATCATTTACAAACTTATATGTATATGCAATATCTTCAACCTTAATACTCTTCTGCCTATTCAAAGCAATACTAATTCTGTCCGATATTATTTTATAATCATCTTTTTTCTTATTAATGTTCATAATTCTTAAAATAACCTTTGCATCTTTTATTGCATTTTCAATTATTTCTTTTTTCTTTTGTGATTCTGGGTCTGTATCTTCAATATTTTGATTAAAAAACTTTGCAGCTGTTGTTAAAGTTTGTGCCCCATTTACTACAGATACAACATTCTGTGTACTATATTTTAAAGTTATTGATTTGCTCTTTAATAAGTTAAAGTTATCATCCTGTATAACCATTGTAATTCCATTATTTAAAAACCAAAATTCGCCTGGTCTATTTTCTAGCGTAGCTGTTATTTCTTTATTTACGTCCAATTCATCTTTAATTTCATACCTTACATTATTCTCGAATAATTTATCCCCAATTGTATTATATATTTCGACTATATCATAGAGTTTAGCTGAAAAAACATATCCACTAGTATTTTCTTCATTCCAAGGCATCTCAATAGACTTAATTCTACTTTCAATTGTAATATCAAATTTTCTACTACTTACTTCACTAATAAAGAATATGTCTAATTCTATTTTTTCCTGCTTAAGCTTACGGCTATATTTACGATTAAATTCATTAACTAGTACCCTTCGATTATAACTTTTTTCTAATGATTGTTTTTCTTTTATACTATTTACAACCATAATAACAATAATTTTATTCTCATTATTTACTTTATTAATTGCTTCATAAAGGCATTCCATCGTTCCATTTTTTCTAAAAATTATGTGATAATCTTCTGAATGTATTTTCATTGAATCAGAATTAATTATATAGCCTTTTTCACCATAAAAACGTTGTGATTCTCTCTCAATTATATCAATATCAAAATCAATTTCCTTAGTCTTTAAAATATATGCTATTTTATCTCTCATTTGAATAATATTTTCTTTCATATTAAGTCCTCTCCATTTGTAATAAGTATCTCATCGACAAAAATTTCAATTCCGTTATTTATATACTTATTTATCCTATTTAAACATTCCTTAACTAGGTCATTGTATTTTTCAACATATTCAGTAACTATTGCTTCATTATCCATGTTATTTTTATTCAAATCTTTAAATCCAAGCATATAACTATAAATTATTTGTTCGAATTCCATCACACATTTTAAGCATTTTTTAATATCTTCACAGTTTTTCATTATTTTATTAATGTAAAATTCTATATCATTTTGTAAATTCAAAATAACAAGTTCTAACTCACTATTCAAATCAAATTTTGCAGCATTTAACAATGTACTCTTTTGAGTCATCTCTTTAACAAGATTACTTGCTTCTGGGTATACTGATCCAGTATATATACCAAAGAAAAGTTTTAACTCTTTTCGAATCATTTTTTTTGCTTTATGAGAAATTTCAATCCTTTCATATTTCAACTTCGGAATCTCTGATGCTTCAGAACCTTGAAATAAAATGAATGCACCTTGTTGGGCTATGATCCTCTTATTAGTCTTAATATGATCAATTAGCTTATGATTTTTCTGAAATATAGCTCTATTAATAAATGTTTCTTCGTTGCCTTCAATAATAGCATTATAATTATCATTAATATTATTTCCAACAGGGCAAAACAATTTATCTAGAAAATAGACATAAACCACTCCAATTTGATCATCATATTCTGTTTCTGGCTTATTGTAATGCGGTGTACAAGCAAAATATAAAGCAATTAAACTATTATACGAAACATCCAATAATCTACTAGGAAAGCCATCATGTTGTGCCGAGATTGCTTTTTCTAAATAAGTATCACCAATTGATATACTGTTCGCACTCATTTCATCAAATAAATTCTTCTCAAAATTAGGGTTATTATCTAAATGCTTATCTCGAAATATATTTGGTTTACAGGATGATTCTTTATAATCCTTTCCTTCACCTCTATAAACTACTATTTCTTCATAGCCTTCTCTAGATATTAAAATTCCTGCTATATGATTAATATAGCCAGATACGCTTTCAATAACCATGTGATACCACCATTCAAATCATTATTTTCGAAATACATTTTATCACATATATAGCCATTTTTAAACAAAGTTTTCTATTTATTCCATTGTACAGTAAATATTCGTCTGAATATGTAAGATAATGCTCTTCTGTATTTAATATGGGTTATAAGGGGGATAATAGAATATCCTTCTTTAATATGTCTCAATCACGTAGTGCTTTTTAAATCTTTCTAATCAACCACAAAAAAGTGTGTACGATGTCCATTTTTTATGAACATCATACACACTTTGCATTTACTTGTATTGTTAAATTATATTTATCCGGCAGAACTCAACATCCCTAAAGGTACCCAGCTTGCTGCATAGTCGCTCTGCTCCTTGCGCTTGCGCAATAAACGCCTCGCTTCTTCTGCCTTTTGGCAGCACTTCGGCGTTTATTCCCACTCAATAGTAGCCGGTGGCTTTGAAGTGATATCATATACAACTCTATTGATGTGTTTTACTTCGTTGACAATACGGGTAGAAACCTTCTCCAGAATATCATATGGTATTCTTGCCCAATCGGCTGTCATGAAGTCTGTAGTAGTTACCGCACGAAGTGCCAAGGTATAGTCATAAGTTCTTTCGTCACCCATTACGCCAACGCTTCTCATATTTGTCAAAACTGTAAAATACTGATTGATTGCTCTACCCAATCCTGCAGCCTTGATTTCTTCACGGAAAATGTAATCGGTATCTCTTAGAGTATCCAGCTTTTCTTTTGTTAAATCACCGATAACTCTGATAGCAAGTCCCGGGCCAGGGAATGGCTGTCTCCAAACCAAATCTTCGGGAATATCAAGTTCCTCTCCGGCCTTTCTTACTTCGTCCTTGAAAAGGTTTCTGAGCGGTTCGATAATTTCCTTGAAATCAACATGATCCGGCAAACCGCCTACATTGTGATGGCTCTTAATAACAGCCGCATCGCCAAGTCCGCTTTCTATAACATCCGGATAAATTGTTCCCTGAACAAGGAAATCAACCTTTCCTATTTTCTTTGCTTCATCTTCAAATACTCTTATGAATTCCTCACCAATAATCTTTCTCTTGGTTTCAGGATCAGAAACGCCTTTAAGCCTATCCAAAAATCTGTCTTCACAATTTACACGAACAAGATTTATATCATACTGCTTTCTAAAAATCTGCTCAACCTGATCTCCTTCATATTTTCTCAAAAGACCATGGTCTACAAATATACAAGTCAACTGCTTTCCAACAGCCTTGTGAATTAATACTGCTGCCACGGATGAATCAACACCGCCGGACAGCGCACACAAAACCTTCTTGTCGCCAACCTTTTCTCTGATAGCCTTTATTTGATTTTCAACAAAGGAGGACATTACCCAGTCACCCTTACAGCCGCAAATATTGTAAAGGAAGTTCCTGAACATTAATGTTCCCTTAGGTGTATGCATAACCTCAAGATGGTACTGAACAGCATAAAAATTCTTTCCTACATGCTGCATTGCACTGACAGGACAATTTTCAGACTTAGCAGTTACAGTAAATCCTTCAGGAGGATTTGTTACATGATAAGTGTGGCTCATCCAGCAGGTAGTATTTTCATCAACGTCCTGGAAAAAGGGTTGTGATTTATCTACGCAAATTTCAACTTTTCCATATTCACGCTGATTTGCAGCTGTTACACTACCTCCCAGCATTACACTCATAAGCTGCATTCCGTAGCATATACCCAGAATAGGTACTCCCAGTTCAAAAACACCGGGGTCGCATTTTGGTGCTCCTTCATCTAAAACAGAATTAGGTCCCCCTGTGAAAATTATTCCTTTTGGGTTGTATGATTTTATACGTTCTAAAGATGCGTTATAAGGAATTACCTCGCAATAAACATTTGCTTCTCTTACCCGGCGTGCTATTAACTGATTGTACTGTCCGCCGAAATCAAGAATTAAGACCATTTCATTGTTCAAAACTAACCGCTCCTCTTTACTAAATTAATTTTTTATATATACATTAAAATACTTTTCTCGCACAGCATTTTTATATTATATCGAATTTTATCTTTTATGCATAGCATAAAGTGATAAATTAATCCTTAAACCTTTCTAATGCACTTCCGTTCAAATAGTTAAACAGCTTTCCCTGATAACTAACCTTTTCCGTCATTCTCGCCTCGATTGCATCCTGTATTTTCCACCAGCTTGTGGACCAGTTGCAAAATACAGTCCGTTCTGCCGGAGCTCGTCCCATTAACCTTTGTACAACTATTTCAGGATTCAGGTGTTCTAGAAAAGCAATTGTTCTGTCAATGAACTCATCCATTGAAATCGGTGCTATTTCACCTTGCGAATGCATTTTTTCAAGAACTGTATCCTTCAAAATGTACAAGGAATGACATTTAACCTGTTGAACGCCTAAAGCCGATAAGATTTTAGCACCTTCTATAACATCCTCAATATTATCCATGGGCAAATCAGTAATATAGTGTGCACAGGCTTCAAGGTCATATTTTTTTATTCTTAAAACCGCATCTATAAATTCAGCTAAAGTATGCCCCCTTTGGAGAATTTTCAGTGAATGATAATTAACCGTTTGAAGACCCAATTCAATTACAACGTCAACGCCCTTTTCCCTTTTTATTTCAGCAAGAAACTCCATATATCTGTCGTTAATACAGTCCGGCCTTGTAGAAATATATATTGCTACTATGCCTTCCTGACAGGCCTCAGTGATATTTTTCTTGAATTCGTCCAAAGGAAGATATGTGTTTGAATAATTTTGAAAGTATGCAATGAAAATGTCACTTCCATAGTTTTTGCCTATGTACCTGGCATTTTGTGCAAGCTGATCTGATACAGACATAGTGCAGGAAAGATTTTCAAAGCCCGCTCCCTCTTCACCGCAGAAGATACACCCCGATGAACTGAGGCTTCCGTCCCTGTTGGGACAGGTAACCGGTAGATTCAACGGAAGCTTGTACACTTTTGAGCCATATCTTTTTTTAAGGTAATCAGAGAATTTATTGTACAGCAATGTCATAACCTTCCTGCCTGTATTTTTCAGTTACCATTTCATATACTTCCTTTATGGGCATACCGGTTTTGAGTGCAATGCTTCTGCAATCTTCATATTCGGGTGCAAACTTCATTATGTCACCAATATTTGCAACCTTTACACGAACGGCCCCGTACTGTGTATTAACCTTTACCAATTCTCTGTCCATGCAGAATCTTTGTGAATGGCTTATCCTGATACCAAGGGTAGAAGTTTCACTAAAAATTATATCTGAAATCTTTTTTTCTTCTCCGCTTTTAACAAGTACCGTCAGCATTGCAGAAGGTCTGTTTTTTTTCATATAAATTGGAGTGTAATATACATCAAGGGCTCCGCTGTCAAGTAACTTTTCCATTGTGTATCCCATGATTTCGGGAGACATATTGTCTATATTGGTTTCCAGTATGCTTATTTCATCGTTAGGAATCATATCCTGCTGATACAGACTTCCCATGACTACTCTCAGAGCATTAAACCGTCCTGTTTCTCTTTTGCCCATACCATATCCTGTTTTGTCAATAGACATGGGAGGCATCTTTCCAAAGCCTGATGCTATCATTTTTATAATACCCAACCCGGTTGGGGTAACTAATTCAAAGGGAATGTCTTCTGTGATAAGAGGAATTTTACTGCTACACAGCATTTCCATTACCGCCGGAACCGGAACAGGCAAGAGTCCGTGGGCACACTTTACAAAGCCCTTACCTTCATGAAGCTCCGATGCGAATATCCTTTCAATCCCCAGCATATCAAGGCAAATACACGAACCAATTATGTCAACTATTGAATCAACGGCTCCAACTTCATGAAAATGAACTTCATTAATATTCTTACCGTGAACCTTCGCTTCTGCTCGTGCTATTTCTCTGAAAATCTTTGTACTCATTGACTTTACTCTCGGCCTCAGATCGCTCTGGTTTATAATAAGCTCAATGTCCTCAAGATTTCTTTCGGAATGGTGGTTATGGGTGTTCTCATGAGTATGCTCATGCTCTTCATGGTGATGGTGGTCAGTATGGTGTATTTCCCCGTACTGATGCTCCTCACTGTTTTCATGATGCCCTGTTTCTTCTAACACTACATGTACATCAGTACCGCTAATTCCGTTTTTAATTTTCTTGTTTATCTCAATAGAATAGCCGTCAACCTTTAGTTTCTCAAGCTCTGCCAGAAATGCGGCTTTGTCAATTCCAAGATCAAGCAGTGCACCTAAAGTCATATCTCCGCTTATACCTGAAAAGCAGTCAAAATATAAAACCTTCATTAATTCCTCCTAATTAATTCAACATAAATAGTTTCATATACTAAACGGGACACTTAAAATATGTCCCGTTTAGATTAAAGCTTGTTTATATTACTCGCAAGATATCCTGCCCCGAATCCGTTATCGATATTCACTACTCCGATTCCGCTGGCACAGCTGTTAAGCATAGTGAGCAGTGCCGACAGTCCGCCGAAGTTTGCACCGTAACCAATGCTGGTAGGAACTGCAACAACCGGCTTGTCAACCAGTCCTCCTACGACACTTGCCAATGCGCCTTCCATTCCGGCCACAACTATAATTACGTTTGCCCGGGAAATCACATCCATTTTAGACAGAAGTCTGTGAATCCCCGCAACACCTACGTCATAAATCCTGATAATCTTGTTTCCAAGCACTTCTGCTGTGATTGCAGCTTCTTCTGCAACAGGAATATCTGAAGTTCCTGCTGTAATTACTGCGATTTCCTTTTCTGAAACTAATATCTTTTTCCTTTTAACAACGACAATTCTTGCATCCCTGTGGTATTCAGCCTCGCAGGTGATTTCGCTGATAGCGTCATAAACCTCACGTGATGCACGAGTAGCAAGAATATTATTATTTTTCTCCATGAGCCTTTCAACAATTTCAACTATCTGATTAATAGTTTTTCCTTCACAGTAAATTACCTCTGGATAGCCGTTTCTTATAGCTCTATGGTGATCAACCTTTGCAAAGCCCAAGTCTTCATAAGGTAAATCTTTAATTTCCTTATAAGCATGTTCTACATCAACAGAGCCGTTTTTAACATCTTCAAGCAGCTTTTTAAGATCATCTGAATTCATATTGTCACGTCTCCTATCACGGCTTCATTACATTATTATTTTTCTCCATTGAAAGGTATGCATTGATAAATCCGTCCAATTCACCGTCCATGACCGCATTTACATTTCCTTCTTCATAATTAGTACGATGGTCTTTTACAAGAGTGTACGGGCAGAACACGTAGGAACGTATCTGACTTCCCCATGCTATTTCCATCTGAACACCTTTCAAGTCTTCTATCTTTTCCTTCTGTTCCCGCTCTTTCAGCTCAAACAGCTTGGCTTTCAGCATTTTCATGGCAGTATCCTTGTTCTGGAACTGTGAACGTTCAGTCTGACATGAAACAACAACTCCTGTAGGTATATGTGTTATTCTTATTGCAGAATCAGTCTTGTTTATGTGCTGTCCTCCGGCACCGCTGGCCCTGTACGTATCAACTCTTAAATCATCCGGATTTATATCTATCACTATTGTATCGTCCAGTTCAGGCATTACATCTGCAGATGCAAATGATGTGTGTCTTCTTCCCGATGCATCAAAAGGCGATATCCTTACCAAACGATGGACTCCTTTTTCAGATCTAAGATAACCGTAGGCATTTTCACCTATAACGTGTATGGTTACGCTCTTTATACCTGCTTCGTCACCGTCAAGGTAATCAAGTATCTTTACCTCGTACCCCTTTGCTTCTCCCCATCTTGTAAACATTCTCAAAAGCATTTGCACCCAGTCCTGAGCTTCTGTTCCACCGGCTCCTGCATGCAATGTAAGAATGGCGTTATTTTTGTCATAAGGCCCTGTGAGAAGTGTTTCAAGTCTTAGTGATTCCAAATTGTGTTTCAGTTGTTGAAGACCTTCCCCTACTTCGGGAATTACGCTCTCATCCTGTTCTTCCAGCCCAAGTTCAGAAAGTGTAAATAAGTCCTCCCATTGTGAGGTTATATTATTAAATCTATCTATCTTTGTTTTCAGAATTTTAGTCTTCTGCAGTATCTTTTGGGAATTCTCCATATCATTCCAAAATTCCGGCTCAGAAGCTTTATGCTCCAACTCTGCTATCTCATCACTTATTCTAGCGATGTCAAAGTGAAGCCCTCATTTCCTCTAAATTGCTTTTCAAGCCCTGAAGCTCCAGTCTGTATTCTTCCAGTTCAAGCATTTAATCATCCCTTTCAAATTAAGTAATACTTTTATTATATCCGACATATCAAATTTCTGCTATTATTTTTAACCAAGGATGAATTTTTCTATAGCCTTTGCTACTCCATCCTCAGTGTTTGATGCAGTTATATAATCAGCGGCCTCTTTTGCACAGTCTTCGGCATTTCCCATTGCAACTCCAAGGCCGACAAAGTCAAACATAGGTATATCGTTTTCATTATCCCCAATAGCAATCATTTCACTAGGCGGAATTTTCAATGCCTCAGCCAAACGTTCCAGAGCCATTCCTTTGTTGACACCCTTATTAACAACTTCAAAATTGTTATAGTTGGAGCTTGTTACGTCAACCGTTTCAACAACAGACAGTTTCTTTCTTACAGTTGTTAACAGTTGGGAGTCATCAGAAACTGCAACAAATTTAAGTACTTTACCGTCCAACTCTCTGAGCTTTGTTTCCATATCCGTAACGATGTCAATTTCCACCCTGTCCTTTGGAGGAAGAGCCTTGTTTTTTTCATAGTACTTTAGAGAGTTATAATCAAGTCTCTCAGTCAACATGGTTTCTCCGGCATAAACATGATAATATATGTTATTCTCATGAAAAATATCCAGTATTTTAAGACAATCCGCTGTATCCATGAAATCAGAGTAAATTACCTTGCCATCGGTATTTTCCCTTATAATCGCACCGTTACATGCAATTATAGGGTCCATAACACCCAACTGCTTTGCATAAATCCTTGCACCTGAATATACTCTTCCCGAACATATTACAATTTTTACGTCCTTTTCCTTTGCCATATGTATAGCAGTCTTATTTCTCTCTGAAATTTCCTTGTTAGTATCCAGCAAGGTTCCATCTAAATCAATTGCCACCAACCTGTACATTTCATCCTCCGACTCTTTTGTACCACTGCACAAATCAATATTTATCAGCAAACTCCTTAATTCTCTTCATAGCTTCAATTATATTATCCATTGATGAAGCATAACATGCACGTACATAGCCTTCTCCACATTCCCCGAAAGCCGTTCCCGGCACTACAAGTACTTTTTGCTCAATAAGAAGTTTTTCGCAGAAGTCCTCTGAGCTAAGGCCTGTTTTCTTAATACATGGAAAAACATAAAATGCGCCTTTAGGTTCATAGCATGAAAAACCCGCTTTTCTGAAACCGTCGATTGCCACTCTTCTTCTCCTGTTGTATTCCTTTGCCATCATTTTAACGTCATCTTCACTGTTTTTAAGTGCCTCAATAGCTGCATCCTGGGCAGTTGTGGGAGCGCACATGATAGCATACTGATGTATCTTCTTCATTTCATTTATCAAGTCCTTATTTCCACAGGCATATCCCAGACGCCATCCGGTCATTGCAAAGGACTTTGAAAATCCGTTTATTACAAGTGTCCTATCCTTCATTTCGGGAAAACTTGCAATGGAAGTATGCGTTCCTTCATAAGTTAGTTCACAGTAGATTTCATCCGACAAAACCACTATATCCTTATCTTTTAGAACCTGCACCAGTTTATAGAGGTCTTCCCTGCTCATTATTGCCCCTGTAGGGTTATTGGGAAACGGTATTATAACAACTTTTGTTTTATCTGTTATTGCAGCTTCAAGCTGTTTTGCCGTCAATTTGAAATCATCTTCCTGCTTCAGTTCTATCGTAACGGGCGTAGCTCCCGTAAAAGCCGTACATCCCTTATATGCCACAAAGCTCGGTTCAGGAATTATTACTTCGTCTCCCGGGCCTACAAGTGCTCTTAATGCTGCATCAATTCCTTCGCTTCCTCCTACCGTAACCAAAATTTCGTTTTCAGGGTTATAGCAAAGGTCAAACTTGTTGCTAAGATATTTGCTTATTTCCTCTCTTAGTTCAATAAAACCAGCGTTTGACGAATATTGTGTATGCCCGGTTTCCAGAGAGTAAATACCTGCCTCTCTTATGTTCCAAGGAGTAATAAAATCCGGCTCCCCTACCCCAAGAGATATAACGTCAGTCATTTCATTAATCAGGTCAAAGTATTTTCTGATACCTGAAGGCGGTACCTTTTTTATTTTCTCCAAGATCATATCCTTCATTATCATAGGAATATCTGCTCCCTTCTGTCCACAACCTTCTCTTCAAAGATTGTACCTTTGTCCTTGAATTTTTTCAGAACAAAGTGAGTTGATGTACTAAGGACGGATTCCAGTGGCGCCAGTTTTTCCGAAACAAACAGGGCTACCTCTTTCATGGTTCTTCCCTCGATAATAACTGTAAGATCAAATCCTCCTGACATAAGATAGCAGGCTGTGACCTCAGGGTATTTATAAATCCTATCGGCAATTTTATCAAAACCAAGACCTCTTTGCGGTGTTACCTTTACTTCTATAAGAGCCGTAACCTTCTCCTTTTGAGTTTTATCCCAATTAATCAGAGTACTGTAGCCAACTATTACATTGTCAGCCTCGTATTGCTTAACGGCCGCCTCTACCTCTTCAACAGGCAGACCCAGCATAACTGCTATCTCATCCGCAGTAGCCTTACTATTCTGTTCTAAAATCTCAAGAATTTCTTCCATGAAAATCTCCCCTTTTCTTATTATTTTGAAGCCGACCGGCTTAATCCTTTTTTTAGCAATAAAAAAAACCCGTGTCCTTGTATAAACAGGGACGAAGGTTTCCGCGGTACCACCCTAATTAATGCCATAAAGCATTCTCTCAAATAAAGTGCGGCAACAGAATATATGTTGCTTACACCATCAGCCTGTAACGTGGCCTCAACGTCTATTTCTACTAACAAAATATTCTAATAACATTCTGCGTTGGAAAAGCTACTCCAGGGCTGCCTTCAGTAACACCAGTACCGGACTCTCACCCGCCGCATTAATCGGCCGCCGGCTCTCTTAAATCTGATAAATACTTACTCTTCCCATTCACAGCATTTAATTATTCAGCTATTAATATTATATTAACTAAATTAAAAAATGTTTACACGTAAAAAAGCTATTAGATAAATTATAGTTTAGTTTATTTCATTATTCAAGTCTTTTCTTCCTTGATAAAATTTGAAAGCTGACCTTCATATTTTTTAAGAGTGCCAACAACCTCAACTTTAAGAACCTTTAGTTCCTGTTTGATATCTACAAGCTTTTCTTTTTCCTTTTCCACCTGTTGCTCCAGCGTTTTCTTCTCGTCAATAGCTTTTTTCTTTGCTTCTTCAATTATATTTTTTGCCTGCTCCTGTGCTGTAATCAATGCATTTGCCACTCTTTCGCGATTTTCCTTTATCTCAGCCAAACTTGTACTGATTTCGTCATACTTGTTCTTCATATCTCTGTACTGAGTTTTTATATCAGCAATTTCTCTTTCTTTTATTATTAATTTATCTTCGTATTCTTTATTTATTTTTTCAAGATATGAATTAACATCCTTTTTATTGTAACCAAAAAATGAGGTTGAAAATACTTTTTCTCCTGACATAAAATTTATCCCCCTGTATCATATGTATCATGGAAAATATTGTGTATATTGGTACTAATTCCATGATAACATGAAATGTCCTTTATTATCCACTATTTTTTTCAAACTAAAAACACGCCTCCAAAATACAGATAGCGTGTTTTAATCAATTAATAAATATATAAATTTTTATAAATGCTTTTGAATTAATTCAGCAAACTCATCTTTTGATCTGGCACCAACAATCTTTTCAACGGCTTCTCCGCCCTTAAATACCATAACTGTAGGGATACTCATAATCCTGAACTGAGCTGCAAGCTCACCCTCTTCGTCAACGTTTACCTTTGCAATACTGGCTTTGCCATCAAACTCGTCTGCAAGTTCTTCCATAATAGGGGCAACCATTCTGCAAGGGCCGCACCATGATGCCCAAAAATCAACAACAACGGGTTTATCTGATTTTATAACATCTGATTCAAATAGTTCCTTGGAAATATTAGTAATTTTATCTGACATAAATTTATTCCTCCATCAAAAATAATCTTTAAACTTAATTTAATAATACCCTATTATTCAGGAAATAAACATAGATATTTTAGTATTCCTTTAATGAAGTAATATTCACTTTATTTTCGTCCTTGGAAACAAGAACACCATCCAAAATCTCAATAAACTCACCTCTATATGAAGCCTTGAGATCATTCTTTAAGTTTATAACCCTGTTTTCATTCTTTTTATTGATATATAAATTCCCATTTCCTGTTACAATAACATTTTCAGGCAATGCAGTTTCTTTAAGATTCATTTTAGTCCAGTTGTCTGTTAAACTGCTGCTGTCTTCTATCTTCTGAGAATATATCCGGGTTACCATACCGTTATCGTCCAATGCACCTATATACAATGTATCGTTCAGGTCAATTCCCAAAACTGTCACATTATTTACGTCTATTGGAACTCTGCTGTTTGCTTTCTTTATTCCGTCATAGATATTTATCTGCTGTCCCTTTTCTTGATAAACAAGCTTGTTTGTGTAAGTGCACTCTTTAATAACAATACCGGCATCCACAGTCATTACACGGGAGTATTGTCCCATTACATTAAACCTGATTATCCTTGCCCTTGTGTCTGAAGTCTGAACCTTGGCATAAACCATATTTGTATAAGGTGAAAGCTCAATATCTTTCACCTGGCTTTTTGAAGGAAGTCCCGATAACTCAGGATAATCCCGTGCTGTTTCTGAATCAGCTTCATATGTGGAAACCTGAACTGTACCATTCCGGCCGTTTTTCGTATCTGAAGAATAAATTACCATGTCCCTGTCAGGGAGCCAGCGAAAATAGGTAATCTTGTCATTTCCTGTTCCTGCCACGGTTTTACTCTTTCCTTTGTCTACATCGATTATATTAAGTTCCCCGTCGTTCAAGTATGCCCCAAACTTGGCGTTAAAGGACAAACTTATCATTTGTGCATCTTCCGGTACTTTAAAATCACCTGTGGAAGGTTTTTGTTTGACAGCTGAATTTTCAGATACACTTACGTCTATATCTGAAGATAAAAAAACATTATTCATATACAATAACACTCCAAACTGGAATATTACTGCAAGGAGTATCCATTTATACCATTTAGCTATATGTTTCACACCGTTTCTCCTTTTCTAAGGCATTATCATAAATGCTGTAGCCACTGTTCTTTCACCTAAAGCATCCGACGGAGTATTTACAACTTTTCCGTCATAGTACATGGTAGCTGATGACCCTCCATCAAGATTTGCTGCATTGACTGCTCCATGTTCAAGCATAATGTCCTGAACCTCTTTTAAAGTTGCTCCAAATGACTTTAAGCTCCTTCCGTCAATGACAAGCATCATTATCGATCCATCCCCTCTTTGACCTATAGCCGACCTCGGAGATATACCCCATCCGCCGTCACCTTTGTTTATAGTTGGCTTTCCATTAACTACCAGTGGTGGACCGAAGCTTATTCCCTCTTTAATATTATATTTAGCTAATTCCGCTTGGGAATGCTTCCCTACAATCAACATACCATCCTTAGTAAATGCTATGGTATCCCTTTTAGTATAGTTATTAGTTAGCTTTCCGCTAATGTATTTACCGTTGTTTATTACAAAACCAAGTGCAACTCCTCCGGTTCCGGCCCATTCTTTATCAAGAAACCCTCCCCCGTTTATTGCAGCTATTGCCCCGTTTCGTCTTGCAATACTGCTTGTAGTTTCGCCCGCTTTAGGCATCAGCTTTGTATAACCGACCTTAAGACGCGTAGGGTCATCCACTATAATCATTTTCCCCTTGAAATTTCTACTCTCTACATCAAAGTATTCAAGGTTGTTGTTATGTTTTACACTGAAATCCAACATTTTTATATCTTCAGTATTTACATTGGAGATTGCATACCCGTCTCCCAGTATTTTTGCAATAGCCTTGTCCGACAAAAAGGTTTTTGCTATAACCTGCTTGGTTCTTGAATTCCAGACCATTCCCGTGGCGGTTCTTTTTACAGTATCAAAGGGCCCATAGAATATAAGCAATGGTGTTGTTATTGTCATAAATATAAATTCGAAAATTAAAAAACCCAACAGACTTCTAAACCTGCCTTTTTTCTTTTTCTTTTTGGCAGACTTCTTTTGTATGGTCTTTACCTGCTTTTCATTTAAAGAAATAGTATCGTAATTCATTAGTCCCCCTAGAATAAACTCAAGCTGCTTTTAGCCTGAAAACCCCAATTTCCCAATAATTTCCCTCACAGCAAAAAAGTATACACATATCTGTGTATACTATAGTTATACTAATTTTATATTATAATCCGCAAGTGTAATATTTTCAAACATTTAATATAAATGTAATATTTGAATTTAGGTTCTTTCCTTAATTACTACTCTGTCAAGGGTTTTATGAATCCTCTCAAAAAGCAGTCCGGCTATAAACCAAGCAGGTGCATAATCAATCCTGACAAGCCCCTCTATAGCAAACTTTCCATAATACTTCCAAGGATAAACGTGAAGTATGCTAAGTAGTATCTTGCCGGTTGAATACTCTATTCCCCATATTATGACAACCCAAATGATACCTCTCAAAAGGATATTCCATTTCTGGATTATATCATGCAAAGGTTCCAGGAATATAGCACTTCCATATATAAAAAACATCCAAAGGCTTGTATAAGCCTCAAGACTGGCATTGCCGTGTGTCAGGGAATATAGTCCCGTCCATACGATTTCCATGCTCCAGCCTACTATCCCATAAATAAAAAATCTCTTAATCATGCTATTATTATTTTCACAAACAGGTGTTTTTTATTTATTAAAATTGTACTTTAGCGTATGTATTATTTTCCAAATACTTGAAGGGTTAATTTTTTGTAAATACTACCAATAAAGTTTTCAATATGTTATGATAACAAATAAACATTTCTGGAAAACAGTGCTTAGGTTAGGAGGATGAGTATGTATCTAGTCGGTAAAATCAACGTAATATCTACCTTACCAGAAAAATTCAAGAGATTGAATGATATCGCTTATAATTTGTGGTGGACATGGAATTCGGAGGCAATTGACCTTTATAGAGAAATTGATTTGCATCTGTGGGAGAAGGTTGATAAAAACCCTGTTCGTTTTTTACAGGAGGTAAGTCAGAAAAAGCTTCAGGCAAAACTTTCGGATGCTGAATATTTAACCCGCCTTGATAAAGTAGTTGCTTCCTTTGACAGTTATATGTCTGAAAAGAATACATGGTATTCCCAAAATCATCCGGAACTCAACGATAAAATGGTAGCTTATTTTTCGGCTGAATATGGGTTAAGTGAAGTCCTGCCCATATATTCCGGCGGTTTGGGTGTTCTGTCAGGAGACCATTGCAAATCGGCCAGTGATTTGGGTATACCTTTTACAGCAATAGGCCTGTTTTATAAACAAGGTTACTTCAGCCAGAGAATCAATAAAGAAGGTTGGCAGGAAACTTGTTTTAATGATCTTAATATCTCTCAGCTTCCCATGCTACCCGCTCTGAATTCCAACGGTGAACAGATTCGTATAAACATTACCTTTGCAGGTCGCACTGTGTATGCAATCGTTTGGAAAGTACAGATTGGCAGGATAAACCTTTATCTAATGGATACGGATGTTGCTGAAAACAGCCCCACTGACAGGTCGCTGACCTCAAGACTTTACGGCGGAGACCAGGAAACTAGAATCCAACAAGAGATTTTTCTCGGTATAGGTGGTATCCGTGTCCTTGACGCACTTGGCATACAGGCAAATGTATTTCATATGAACGAGGGACATTCATCCTTCATGGGACTTGAATTAATAAGAAAACTGATTAATGAAAAACATCTTAATTTCAACGAGGCAATGGAGGTAGTGGCAAATTCTGCAATATTTACAACCCATACCCCTGTTCCGGCGGGAAACGATGTTTTTCCTTTATTTATGATGGATAAATACTTTGGAGATTTCTGGGGGCAATTGGGCCTTAGCAGATATGATTTTCTTGAACTTGGTCTTAAAAAACCGGAAGATCAGAATTTCAACATGACTGTTCTGGCACTTACCCTTGCAGGAAGGAAAAATGGTGTAAGCAGACTTCACGGAGCAGTATCCAGAAAGATATTCGGTGACGTTTGGCCCCAAGTACCTGAGGATGATGTACCCATAACCTATGTAACAAATGGCATACATACACTCACATGGCTTTCACCAAAAATCAAAGCTTTGTATGATAAATATCTGGAAACGGACTGGAAGAAAAGAATATATTCAAAGGAAACCTTTGCGGGCATCAATAATATTCCCGACGAGGAACTATGGGCGACTCATATTGAATTGAAAAATAAGCTCATAACCTTTATAAGGGATAGATTGAAAAAACAAAAACTTGCCAACGGAGAATCTATGGAAGCTGTTAGGCAGGTTGACAGCTTTTTGGATCCAAACGCCCTTACTATAGGGTTCGCCAGAAGATTTGCCACCTACAAGCGTGCCAATCTGATTTTCAGGGATCTGGCAAGAATACAAAAAATACTTAATGACCCGGAAAGGCCAATGCAGATTATTTTCGCCGGAAAGGCTCACCCTGCAGACGGTCCTGCCCATGACGTAATTAAGAATATAAATGATATTGCAAGAATGGAAGGCTTTTACGGCAAGGTAATACTTCTTGAAAACTACAATATGACTGTAGCCAGAAATCTGGTGCAGGGTGTTGACGTTTGGATGAACAATCCCAGAAGGCCTCTTGAAGCCAGCGGTACCAGCGGTCAAAAGGTTTGTATAAACGGAGTCATAAACTTCAGTATTCTGGATGGTTGGTGGTGTGAGGGCTACAACGGTGAAAACGGTTGGGTAATAGGCGACGAATCTGATTTTGATAATGAGCATATTCAAGACAATACAGACAGCGAATCAATCTATGATACACTTGAGCAGAAGATTATACCACTTTTCTACAATGTCAATGAGAAAGGTGTTCCTACCGAGTGGGTACGCATTATGAAAAACTCAATAAGCTCACTTGCGTGGAATTACAGCACTGACAGAATGGTTAAAGAATATACAGGTAAAATGTACGTGCCGGCAATAACAGGAAGTACAAAAATTTGTGCCGATAATTACAGTTTTGCCAGATCTATGTGTGGGTTTAGGAACCATTTGAATTCAAATTGGCCTAACGTACAGCTATTTGCAGAAAAATCCGCCGGAGATCTTAAATATTACAAAACCGATTCTTGTCAGGAAATATACTTATCATCCACTGTTTGTCTTGGCAGCATAGATCCTTCAAATGCAATCGTAGAGGTATACTATGGTACTCTTTCAAATGGTAAAATAGAAAATGCTCAATACGCCAAAATGCATTGCGATGAAAAAACAGGTGAAGGAACCTACAGATATTCAATAAACCTAAAAATAGACGACGGCGGAGAATATGGTTACACTTTCAGAGTAACACCCACGCATGAACATCTTATAAACAGATTCGATACCGGACTTATAAAATGGATTGAATAAACTGATTGCATACAAAAACGGTCAGATATGAGTTATTGACTTAGATCTGACCGTTTTTTTTATGTTATGTATTATTATTCAGTATCCTTTTTGAAAGTAATTTCTCCGGTTTTAACAAAAGTCCCTTTAAAATCATGATATTTACCTACGCTGTCTTTTTTACCTTCTAACGTTAAAACTACCTTTTCAATGCCTGGAATATTTTGAAGTGTAACAACAAACTCATATGTCAAAGCCTCTGCTACTCTCTTATTCTCCTCAAGCAAAGTTGCCACTTTTTGAGGAAGGTCAACAGTTATACACTTATTTTCCTTGTCAATTGTAGCGTTAAGTAAGGATAGTTCGTCTGATGAAAAAACTTCATTTAAAACATTCACCGTGTCCTTTTCTAACTTGTCTTTTTCAAAAACTAACAACTCTGTTTGTGCGGGTTTATCTGTAACACCTACATCATATTTGTAAAGTCTGATATTAACCTGACTTGAACCTCCCATTGCTTTTGCACTTTTACTTCCGTCCTCCACAAGGGTATCCTCCTTGGATTCCGAGCAAGCGGAAAACAAAGTGAGACAAACAGTTAAAACAATAAAAAGTAAAGCTAATGCCTTTGTTTTGTTTATTTTCATATGGTCCTCCTTTCAATTAAAGTTAATAATTCTATTTTATAACAAATTTTGGACTTTTAAAAGTATATCTGACAACAAAATCTACATGCTTTTAACCTTGTTTAATTGCTTTTTAGCGTTTGATTTACGCATTTTGTCATTGAAACGGCATACTACCTCTTTTGCTGGACAGTTTACTAAATGTACTTATCCTGATAACGTCACATTTTCATACTATATTAAGGATGATTTATTAATGCATACGAAACCTACATTTACAATGCAAAACGAACATGGGGGAATGATGTAAGCACTTTTCATGTGTCAGTACCCGGAGACGAAAATGGAGGGTTTAATTCGCATATTTATTTTGTAATCCGTGGCACTGACGGACCACAAGACATTCGTGATGTGGTGGAAGATAACGTACCGGACACTTACAAAATTGACCGTGCAAATTTACCAGCTTATCTTCAATTGGCCCAAAGATTCTGGGTTTCCGCTTGGCAATAATGTACAAAAATAAATATATTTATAGCCGGGAAACCTTCATCTCCCGGCTATAATTTTTAAATATCTTCACTTCCTAGTCTACACAGCTGTTCCGCTCCATTTTCCGCATCTGTCACCCCAGCATGCAACCGGGTTGTTTTCCATTATTATCTGAACTATTTCACAACCGTTGGAACATCCGTCACACTCACGGCTTTTTGCGGTATAATCTCCCATGAGTCTGTCAAAGCCGGCAAATCCCGTTCTTTCATAACTGCTTCCCAGCCCTTCATGTGCAAGTATGGCAACACCATACGCTCCCATTACATCGTGATTTTCAGGAATAACAATTTTTGTACCCAATGCCCTTTCAAAGGCCTGGATTATTCCGATATTTGCTGCAACACCGCCTTGAAACAGCACAGGGCCTTCAAGCTTTTTCCCTTTTCCCAGATTTGCAAGATAATTTCTTGCAAGTGCGTCACACAAGCCTCTTACAATGTCTTCACGAGAATAACCCATTTGCTGCTTATGTATCATATCACTTTCAGCAAATACGGCACATCTTCCGGCTATTCTTACCGGACTTTCAGACCTTACGGCGTATGACCCAAAATCCTCAATGGATATTCCCAATCTGGCCGCCTGCCTGTCAAGAAATGAACCTGTTCCGGCGGCACAAACCGTATTCATTGCAAAGTCATGCACTACATTATTTTTAAGCAATATTATCTTTGAGTCCTGCCCGCCTATCTCGATTATTGTCCTGACATCAGGAATTTCTTTCTGGGCTGCCACCGCATGAGCGGTTATTTCATTCTTAACAACATCGGCACCGACTATAGCCGCTGCAAGCTGTCTTCCGCTGCCTGTTGTCCCTACTCCGACTATCTCAATACTTTGACCTAATCGCTCATACATATCCTTCAGACCTGTCCTGATGGATTCTATAGGCTGTCCGTCCGTTCTCATATAGAGTTTTTCCAACAAATTATTGTTTTCATCAATCAAAGTTATATTTGTGCTTACGGAACCTACATCAATTCCCATAAAGCATTTTACTCTGCCCATTCAAATGTTCGTCCCTTCTCTTTTTAAGTAAATCAATAAACGCTTCAACTCTTGTTGCAAATCCTGCTTCCCCGGTCATTTCATCTCTTATTACCGTCATTATTGGTATACCATAATCTTCCTCAATTTTTGGAAGGATTGCCTGCGATACTATCTCTGGCATACAACCCAAAGGATAAAGGTGAATTACTCCGTCATAGCCGTGCAGTGCATCCAAAACACTGTTTCCAACCGTGTGCTGGGCATGTCCTCCAACCATATGAGGCATATACTCTTTTGCTGCCTCCTCATGCTTATTGTCTTTGAGAAAAGGCAGTCTTTTTTTAACCATTTCATTTATAATCCACCCGCTTACAGTGACAGGCCTTGTAACCATTACTCCCATTTCTCCCAGCATTTTTTCAATCCTGAAATTTGCATATGGCTCAATTGTGGTAAATATCTCACCAACAATTCCTACTCTTAGAGGTTTTAACTCCATATTGACATCTACACCATTTAATTTATCTTCTGTTTCTTTTATAAAATTTATTACTTGTTCAGAACCTTTTACATTCAGAACATCCTTTTGAAAGCCCTGGTAAATCCTGTCAACACTTCCTTTAACCCTCTGGACTGAACGTTTTTCTCTTGCAAGCTGCTCCAGCTTGTCAAGCTTGACAGCTACATTTTTAGCCGAATTTACGACTCTTGCTATATTTAATACATTTGATGTCCCGCTGACCTTTCGGACACGGGATGCCAGTTCTTTTAAGCCTTGATCCGGCACCTCCAACGTAATCAAATCCATTTTCAGACCAATATCTTGTGCCTGTTTTTTCAACATTTCCCCGAAATAGCCCAATCTGCATGGTCCACAGCCTCCTGTAATGAGCATTGTGTCTGCACCCATTTCGTAAGCCTGCACCATATTGCCAACAAAAAGCTTGAACGGAAGGCAATGTGCTTCCGCGCAGTATTTCAGACCTATTTCAAGGGTTTTATCACTATTTAAAGGAGGTACTACATATTCTGCTCCGAAATCGTCCAGAAACGATTTAGCTACCATATATGTGTTTCCCAGATGTGGAAATGTAAAAATCATTATCACGCCTCCTTACAATCATATCGATAAAAGCTTCAAGTCTGGTTAAAAATCCGGCTTCTGCTGAATGCTCGTCCAATACCAGTTTCATAAAAGGTATTTCACTTTCCTTCCTTATCTTATTTTCAACCAGTTCGTCAACAAAACTGTCTACTCCGCACCCGAAAGATGTAAGTGCCAGAATACCGTCTATTCTGCCGTTCTTAATCAACTGGATAGCCCCTCCATAAGCCCTTGTACCATAGTCCCAGAAGAATTGCTTATCCAATTCCTTGCAACTGTCCTTTGATACCAAGTAATCCAGCATATCAAGTGTCACCACATCTGCACCATATTTATTCAGTTTTTTCATAAGTTCCATATTGAGGAATGTATCATAAACAGTGTAACTGTGACCTATTATGGCAATAGTCAATTTATTATTTTCAGGAGTTGAACCAAATTCGGTATCAGCAAATTTCAATGCTCTTCTTTTACTCTTATACTCATTTACAGCTTCTTTGTAGGCATTGCTGATTTTCTTCCTGTCCCCTGTCAGAAACTCTCCCGTGTAAAGTGCAGCATTCCATGAATTTTTGGGAGATTCCCTTAAGTTTATTTCAGTATCAATAATTTTCGGAAGTTCTTTAACCGAATTTCGTACCATATCGGTTACACCGCAAACTTCCGGGCAAATATATTGCTTCTTGGCTACACTGGTAAACCTTGGCATAAACATATAATCAACCTTACCTAACAGCTCCATTACGTGACCAAAATATGCCTTAATAGGTATACATGCTTCTGAAACACATGTATTTGAACCGTTTGTAAGTATTTTTTTGTTAGTAATATCAGAAACTATTACATCTGCTCCAAGATTTTTAAAGAATGATTCCCATAATATTGAGTACTTGTAATAATATAATCCTCTTGGTATACCCACTCTTTTCATAAAAAAACCACCTCAATACAATTATTGACGTGGTTTAATTCTGTTATACAGAGATTATTATTCTTCCCGCTTTTAATTACCGTGCATTGGCATAGGCCCAGTTTTCAATGGCTTTACCTACGGAATTACCTATCTTAACTTGATTATTGTAATCTGCCAGCCACTCATACTCCGTCGGATTTGACATGAATCCTCCCTCAATAAGTATTGCAGGCGATTGAGTAACCGTACACACCGAAAGGCTCTGCCATCTGTAGCCGTCATCCTTTCTCATTAGGTCTGTAACCAACTGGTTTTTGATGTATCCTGCTGCTGCTTTAGAACTGTCTTTTGAGTACAATACCAGTAACCCTGTGTGCTTTGTATAGTCAGCGGTTACATCCATTGAATTATTATGAATAGAAACTGCAATATCAGGCTTTTCCTTCCTTATAATATTGGCTCTGTCATTAAGGCTGACAGTCTTATCCGAAGTCCTTGTCATAATAACCGTTGCACCAAGTGATTGCAGGTATTTCCGGGCATTCAGCGTTATTCCCAGATTTATCTGTTTTTCATAAAGTCCGTATTTACCTATTGGCCCGGTAGCTCCTGATTCTGAACCTCCATGTCCTGCATCAAGTACTACCTTTAATCCGGTTAAAGGCTTAGACCCGTTTTTGGAAATCTTAGGAGCATTTTTAAGTGAGAATACAAGAGAACCATTTTTATATTCTGCATAATAACCAAAATAATTGTTTGCTGATTTCAACTCAAAGGTATACTGTGCTCCACCGGAAACAGCCCTGTACTTCATTGAAGAAAAGGGTGCATCAGATGGTATAAATTTACTAACGCTCGCACCTGATGTATTATACAAGGTCAATGTGAGAGTTTTAGAACCGGCCTCTACACCAAACACCGTATTAACCGGCATTTTAAAGCTAATATCCGTATAATTTCCGTTTGATTTCAATGCAACTGTTGAAATCTTGTTTACTACAAGTGCTTTATCGTTTACTACTTTTACATTGCTTGTACCAGTCCACACTCCGCTTTTCAATAGGTAAAAGCCATTCTGCTGACCAACAATATAATCTGCAGCACCGTTTATCAAAGGTGTTATTCTTGAGTAGTCCGTTGATGGCCCTGAACGTGCTACAGCTTCTGCATCGTTTGTACTAACAACAGCATATTTATAGTATTTGGATGATTGTACACTTATTGTATTGCTTTGTTTTGAGGTAATTTTCTTACCGTTGTATTCCATTACAAAAACAGGCTTGCCAAGACTTTTAATACGGTCTTTTCCTGACACAGTCGGCATTGTAAAGGTTCCTGAATATTTAGCAGGTGTCAGAGTCCCTTTGTTTGAGTCAACTGTGGCAGTCTGTTTCAAGTTAGCCTTATAGCCTCCGATTTCTACCCAAACCTTGGCACTCGCAGGAGCCTGACAGGAAAACGTAATGTTTTGGCCTGTCTTCATAGTCATACTCTGGGTAGGAGAAAAATAACCGTTTCTGAACTCAACCTTTGACATCTTGTATGGACTTGAGGTTGTCTTTGCGTTACGTGTTACCTTCAATACTGTTTCCTTACCTTTATGGGTAAATATAAGTTTGTTTTCTCCAACTTTCAAATCAGTATATACGGTAAAGTATCCATTATCTGAAACCTGAATTTCCTTACCGTTAAGGTATATCGGCTTTTCAGGGTCTCCTCCTCCCAAAATACTTATCCTGGAAGCTGAAGTTTTATAGCCGTTGGAAGGGGAAGCTATATAAAGCTGCCTGTCCTCGGGTACAGCACTTCCGGCATCTCTGCCCAACACAAATATCCCCCTGAGCTTTTCCTTAATTCCAAGTGTATTGTCTTTCAGCTTGGAGTATCCGTAAAATATGCTTCCGTCTACAGCGTTACTTTTCCTATTGTATGAAATCTGTTTGGGAATTTGCAGCGGATCAAGCCAGTCATTTGACTGTGTTGTATCATTTATTTTGTATGCGGCATGTCCCACGTAAAGCTTTACTTTTGTTCCACTACACACATTTTTCCACCAGTTTACCAGTACCGAGTAATCTGCTACCTTGAATCCTATATTCCAGTAAATCTGCGGTGCTATGTAATCTATGTATGCTTCCTTTACCCACTTTTTTGAATCTGCATAGTGGTCATAATATGTTGATATTCCGCCTTGCGTATCTGAACCGTCCTTATTTCTGTCCTTGTTTGACCATATTGCAAAAGGACTTATTCCGAACTGAACTGAAGGTTTAATATTTTTTACAGTGTCGTAGGTACTTTTAACAAGAGTGTTGATATTATTGCGTCTCCAATCGTCCTTGTTGTTAAAACTACCCTTGTATTTCTCATAAGAGGCCGAGTCGTTAAAATCAACGCCCTTACCTTCTGATTTTGAAGGATAAAAATAGTCATCAAAGTGTATTCCGTCAACATCATAATTTTTGACAATTTCGGCTACTCCATCAGTTATCAGCTTAATAGCAACAGGATTTCCAGGATCAAGATAAAGCTGACCCGTTGGAGCCGCAACAACTGCCTCAGGTATCTTTCTGGCAGGATGATCAGCTGAAAGGACATTTACATCCTTGTCAGGTTTAGCCGCTGTTCCCATTGAAAGTCTGAGAGGATTAATCCATGCATGAACCTGTATGCCTTGCTTATGCGCCTGTTGAATTATGTATGCCAAAGGATCAAAGCCATTATCATTTTCTTTCCCTTGTTTTCCCGTCAAATATTTTGACCAAGGAAAAATGGATGATTTATAAAGAGCATCTCCCGTGGGTCTTACCTGAAAAAAAATAGCATTAAGTCCCATGTACCGGGCATTGCTTACTATTCCATCCAGTTCCTTTTTCTGCATATCAGCACTGATACCCGGCTTTGAAGGAAAATCTATATTGGACACTGATGCAATCCATACTCCCCGTAAATCCTCACTTTTGGAAATTGTCTGTGCGTTTGAGACATTTCCGTCATAACTCTTGTCTGAATAAAACCTGTAGCCGGCGATTGGCAGAATCATCAGAAATACCAGTAAAATACATATTGCCCCGATTTTTTTATTCATTTTAACCCCCAAAAACCCACATAGTTTAGATATAACCAAAAATAAAACAATATTCTATATATTTCTTATAATAAATATATAGCATTTATGGTAAGCTTAACAACAAGTGTACCAAAATTTAATATTTTTTTAATACGACAAAAAAAATAAAGCCGACATAATTTAAGGGTTTAACCAAAAATCATATCGGCTTTATTACTTTTAAATTTTAATTATCTATTAAGCCTTACCGTCGCAACCAAGAACATTAACTATCTTGTTCTTTACAAGACCCTTTATAGCCTCTCTAGCTGGCTTTAGGTATTGTCTTGGGTCGAAATGATCAGGATGTTCAGCAAAGTACTTTCTGATTGAACCTGTCATAGCAAGTCTCAAGTCTGAATCAATGTTAATCTTACAAACTGCCATTTTAGCAGCCTGACGAAGCATTTCTTCAGGAATACCTATTGCATCAGGCATTTTTCCACCGTTGCCGTTGATCATTTCAACAAACTCTGGGATAACGGATGATGCACCGTGGAGAACTATTGGGAAGTTAGGAAGTCTCTTTTCAACTTCTTCAAGTATGTCAAACCTGAGCTGTGGTTTTTGTCCAGGCTTGAATTTGAAAGCACCATGGCTTGTACCGATTGCTATTGCCAATGAATCAACACCGGTCTTTGTAACGAACTCCTCAACTTCAGCAGGGTTTGTATATGCTGCGTCAGCATCAGTTACGTTAACCGCATCTTCGATACCTGCAAGTCTACCAAGTTCGGCTTCAACAACAACTCCTCTTGGGTGAGCATATTCAACAACCTGTTTTGCAAGTGCTATGTTATCTTGGAATGAGTGGTGTGAACCGTCTATCATAACGGAAGTAAATCCGCCGTCGATACATGATTTACAAAGCTCAAAAGTATCACCATGGTCAAGGTGTAAGCAGATTGGTAAACCTGTTTCTATAATAGCAGCCTCAACTAATTTCATAAGATAAGTATGGTTTGCATACTTTCTTGCTCCTGCTGATACTTGAAGAATAAGAGGAGCATTTACTTCTTTTGCAGCTTCAGTTATTCCTTGAACAATTTCCATGTTATTAACATTGAAAGCTCCTATTGCATAGCCGCCTTCATACGCTTTTTTAAACATTTCGGTAGAAGTTACTAATGGCATATTTATGCACTCCTTTAAAAGAATAATTTTACCTTTATATTATATATTGTTTATCCAATTATTATCAGACAACAATAAGGTAATTCTAAAATTAACCAACATAAAAACTCACCGTTACTATTTTATGCAATATTATCTTTAAAATCAAGGGATATTTTGATATTTTTTTGACAAACCTAGGTAATGTATAATTGCATTTTCCAACTCGTTATGCTATATTTTAATTTGATTGCGGATTGTAATATCAGCCCTTTAGAAGAAAGGTCTGGTAAGAGCAACGTATAAATAATACTTAATATAAATATCAGGAGGTATATAAAATGACTGTTTTAAAAGGTGCCGCTATTTTCGGACAATCAGGTGGACCAACATCAGTAATTAATGCCAGTGCTTGCGGAGTATTTCAGGAAGCATTGAAGCAAGATGCAATAACAGCTGTATATGGTGCAGCTCACGGTATCAAAGGTATTCTTGACGAAAAATTTTATGACATAAGCAAGGAAGACGCTTATGAACTTGACTTATTAAAGACTACTCCTTCTTCAGCTCTCGGATCTGTTCGTTACAAGCTTAAATCAGTAGAAGAAGACGAAACAGATTACAAGAGACTTGTTGAAGTTTTCAAGAAATATGATATCAGATATTTCTTCTATAATGGTGGAAATGATTCAATGGATACTTGTAACAAGGTTAGCAAGTACATGCAGAAAGTTGGCTATGAGTGTAAAGTAATGGGTGTTCCAAAGACTATAGACAATGACCTTTTCGGAACAGACCACTGCCCCGGATATTCAAGTGCCGCTAAGTACATTGCTACATCAACTATGGAAGTTTACCATGATGCAAGAGTTTACAATACAGGTATGATTACAATACTTGAAGTTATGGGAAGAAACGCAGGATGGTTGACTGCTGCAACTGCTCTTGCTACTTACAAGGGTGCAGGTCCTGACTTGATATACGTTCCTGAAATTGATTTCGACATGGATCAGTTCCTTGCTGACTGTACTAAAATTTACAAAGAAAACGGAAACTGTATCGTTGCTGTTTCTGAAGGTATCAAAGACAAAGACGGTAAATACATTTCAGAATACGGCTCAAACCTTGCTGATCAGAAAGACTCTTTCGGTCATGCACAGTTAGGCGGTCTTGCTGCTACTCTGGCTGCAATCGTTAAAGAAAAGACCGGAGCAAAAGTTCGTGGAATCGAATTCAGTCTTCTTCAAAGATGTGCTGCTCACTGCGGTTCTGCAAGCGACGTAAACGAATCCTACATGTCAGGTCAAATGGCAGTAAGATATGCTGTTGAAGGTATGACTGACAAGATGGTTGGCTTTAAGAGAGCTGAAGGAAGCGAATACAAATGTGAAATTCAGTTGCTCAATTTGGATGATGTTGCAAATACTGAAAAGAAGATTCCTAGAGAATGGATTAACGAAGCAGGAAATGGCTTAAAGCAAGAGTTTATTGACTATGCTTTACCATTAATCCAGGGTGAATCTACTCCTCCTAAGGAAGACGGTCTTCCTAGATTTGCAAAGTTAAAAAAAGTTTTTGCAACTAAATAATATAACTTACAACCATGAACACTCGTAAAATGAAAGTAGACAAGGATTATAACCACCTTGCCTACTTTTCTTTTACCACAAATCCTTTACTTTTCAGCTGCACACTAATCACTTAGTGTGACACTCCCATAAACATATTTGGAATATTTCCAAATGAGTGAACATTTTGTATAATATAACCTGTATCTACTAAGTTCTGTGAGAGCGAGGCAAAATGAAAAGGAATCTGGCATTCAACAAAACAATTATATCGGTGGTCATACTAAATGTTGCTCAGGTCGCAATATTAATCGGAATAATGGTGTTCCAGTATTTGAGGGATGCGTCCGTTTTTATCACTTTTAACAGTGAAACCATTTCATATATAACAATTGTTTTGATATCCTTTCTCAATACCTTTATCAATATAAAAGATATCCACCGTCTGGGCCAGATCAACTCAAAAAATGATACTCTTGTGCAAACACTGTCCCAGCTTGAGGAGCTCAATAACACCCTGAGAGCCCAGAGGCACGACTTCATGAACCATCTCCAGGTAGTCTACGGACTTATTGAGCTAGAAGAATTCAATGACACTAAAGACTATATTGAAAAGGTTTATAATGACATTCAAAAGGTAAGCCGTGTGATGCGGACATCCAATCCTGCTTTTAACGCCCTGTTACAGGCAAAAATTCTTGCCGGAGAAAAAAGAAGAATTGAAACCAGGCTAAACATAAACTCCAGATTTGATAAAATCAAGATTCCCACCTGGGAGTTTTGCAGGGTCATAGGCAACATTATAGATAATGCCATTTATGCACTTGAAAACTCTTCCGTTAGCAACAAATATATTCAAATTAATCTCCATGAAGACATTAAAAACTACTATTTCACTATCAAAGACAATGGTCCGGGAATCTCCCGGGATATTATTGATAAAATATTTGAAGCAGGTTTCACAACAAAAGGCAATAAAGGTGACGGCATGGGGCTGGCTATTACAAATGAAACTCTTCTTAATTACGGTGGAAGCATAAATATACGTATTGACAACGGTGAAACCATATTCGAAGGGCAGATACCAAAATAAACTTTTGATGAAGCAAACCGACATTTGTGACTATTTAATGTACTTTACGGCAATTACCCGTTACTTAAAATAATTAAAACAATATAATATTCCCATAAGCATAAGTAAATATACAAAGAAAGGGGGGGCAGCCTAAGTGGAAATACTGGATTTCATTACACAGATAAGTGTAATTCAAGGGCTTATACTGATAATCGGAGTTACCCTTGTAATAGTAGAGATGTTTCATCCGGGGTTTGGTGCTCCGGGAATCACAGGTGCTATTCTCATAATCATAGGAATTATTTTTATAGTATCCACCTTCCAGCAGGCTTTGATTCTGATAGTACTTGTGCTGGCAATTCTGGGAATTGCGCTCAGTATTATACTCCATTCGGCTACCAAAGGAAATTTGTCAAGGTCGCCGCTTATACTAAAGCACTCACAGCAAAAAGAAACAGGGTATATAGGAATAGAGGACCTGGAATTTTTTCTTGGCAAGGAAGGTGTCAGTTTCACTGTTTTAAGGCCATCCGGGGTAGTTGATTTTGATGGAGTAAAAATAGATGTAGTATCAGAGGGATCATTTATTCCCCAAGGCAAAAAAGTAAGGGTAGTTAAAGTAATAAGTAGAAGTATAGTTGTTCGTGAAGTTTAGCTTAATATTATAATGTAGATCAAAATAAAAGGAGAGATTGTTATGGAATTAACAGGTTTTGTTATTATATTATGTGCACTGGCATTGTTCTTTGCTTTGTTTTTCAGCCTGGTGCCTGTGGGTTTATGGATATCGGCTTTAGCCGCAAGTGTAAAGGTCAGCATCTTCAACCTTATTGGTATGAAACTTAGAAGAGTTAAGCCCTACATGATAGTAATGCCTCTCATAAAAGCAGTCAAAGGCGGCATAGATCTCAATGTAAACCAACTGGAAGCCCACTATCTTGCTGGAGGAAATGTAGATACTGTTGTTGATGCTCTTATAGCTGCTCACAGAGCAAACATGAATCTTCCCTTTGAAAGGGCTGCTGCTATTGATCTGGCAGGCCGAAATGTACTGGAAGCAGTTAAGATGAGTGTAAACCCAAAGGTTATCGAGACACCTAATGTTTCAGCGGTTGCAAAAGACGGTATTGAACTTCTGGCAAAGGCAAGGGTAACAGTCAGGGCCAATCTTGACAGACTCATAGGGGGTGCCGGAGAAACTACCGTTCTTGCCAGAGTCGGTGAAGGTATCGTAACAACTGTAGGTAGCTCTTTTTCCCACAAAGAAGTACTTGAAAATCCTGACAAAATATCCCAAACAGTTCTATCAAAGGGACTTGATGCAGGAACAGCATTTGAAATTCTTTCTATCGATATTGCTGACGTTGATGTAGGCAGAAACATTGGTGCTCAGCTGCAAACTCTTCAGGCTGAAGCCGATAAGAACATTGCACAGGCAAAGGCTGAGGAAAGAAGAGCAATGGCTGTGGCAAAAGAGCAGGAAATGAAGGCGGCGGTTCAGGAGATGAGGGCAAAGGTTGTGGAAGCCGAGGCTCTTGTACCGGATGCTATGGCTACAGCACTCCGTGAGGGTAAAATCGGTGTAATGGATTACTACAATCTTCAGAATATTATTGCTGATACCCAGATGAGAGATACTATTTCAAAGTCAGGTAAACCTGATGTTCCTGAAAATATCGATATAAAATCTTAGGAGATGCCGGATAACTGTATCAAAAGGAGTGAAGTGAAAATGAAACCAATCTACAAACTAATAAATCCAGCTCAGGGAATTCCTATGAAAGCCAGCGGCTCACCAGCCGTTGGTTCACCTATGACTGGTGAGCCTGATACTAGTAATCCAACCGAGGTTCCTGATAACCTGCAAAACATAACTTCAACAGACAGTTCTTTAGAAGCTAGTATAAAATCGGATGCACCAAAAAAGTCCAGCAATGAAGTGAGTCTGAAGATTGATTTCAGTGACAACAGCCTGGTGCAGGGGTTCATCATGTCGGAAATACTTGCTCGTCCAAAAGCAATGAAACGGAGAGGAAATACCATATGGAGCTCAAGGTTCTAATTATTGACGATGATGTGGGAATGAGACTTATCCTTAAAAAAATAATAGAAAAAACCGAGGGATTTGAATTGGTTGGCGAGGCTGAAAGCGGAGAAACAGGCTTAGGCCTCGTTGAGGCCCTCTCCCCTCACATTGTTTTTTTGGATATTGAAATGCCCGGTATGGGAGGCATTGAGTGTGCCAAAAGAATAACAGATATTGCACCTAAAACCTTTATTATTTTCGCTACAGCCCATGAGAACTACATGCCGGAAGCCTTTGAGGTATATGCATCTGATTATTTGATCAAGCCCTTTAAAATAGACAGAATACTGACTACCCTTCAACGCATAAAGGAGATATTTATCAACAAGGAATCTGCCGTAGTTCACACTCCTCAAATCACCAGGGACAGCCTTTCAAAGCTTATAATAAAGAGCAAGGAGGGCATCAGCTTCATTGACTCCAAGGATATAATATTTATTGAGCGTGAAAACCGATATACACTAATTCATACCCTGACTGAAAGCATGACTACCTCGGAAGGCTTAAGTGAAATAGAGGAGCGACTGGACAAGGCACTCTTTTTCAGAAGCCACAAGTCGTATATCATAAATCTTTCAATGATATATAAAATCTATCCCTACGGGCGATGGACCTACACCGTCAAGTTCAAGAACACGGACAAGGACGCCCTTCTGACACATGACAGGTATGAGCAGCTGGAGAAACTTTTCTACTTGTAGGTCGTTTCGGTGATTGTTAATATGAAAAGGATGATAAAGAATCCAAATACTTTTGCAAAACTTCAAAATATCTGCCCATATGTATTCCGTCTACAAATGCATGATGTGCCTGAACGGAAAAAGGCATTAATATTCTTCCCTTCTCTTCAAAGTATTTGCCCCAGGACAGCCGAGGTACAGCGTCATCACTTTTGAGCGAAATTGGATGTGTCAAAGAGGTAAAAGCTACCCATGGAATACATGTTATGTAGACCAGATCATCTCTTACCTCTTCTTCTGTAACAATAAAGTCTTTTTGGCTAACCGCTTTCTCTTTCGCCTTTTCTGTAAAAATCCCAATATTATTTTCCATATCAACATTAACTATCTTAAACAACTCGCAACCATCCATCAAGTCCGTAAATGATGGGTGTATGGTACTATGCAGAATAACCTCGTTGCCTCTGATTCGATATTTGAATTCATCTATCTGATTTAACGCGTTGGTAGCTGCAAAAATCATACCATAGTAAAAAGTGATATGGTTTTCCTTGATTTTTTTTAAAAAATTGGTTATATCTATATTGGCACATATGGAATACTGAGGATAATCCATTTGTCTGAAAAAATTAAAATGTGCTGTCCTCTCCCATTTATTTAAATCAATAATTTCCATGAGTAATGCCTCCTTATATTCTTTCTTTTATTAAATATGCATATTAAACATAGAGCTTGTTTCCATAAACTCAGTATACTACTCCCTGTCATAAAACGGAATGTGTTATTTATTGGAAAAATAGCTGCGTTTCAGTTCGATTGAATTAATTCACCTCTTGACATATTCGTAAAATCTTTTATACTAAAAATATAATAATTAACTTCAAACAAACTGTCATACGACTGGCGGACGTGGAGACTACCACATGGGAGTATGACTTTAAAAGCCGGCCGCCTGGGCACATAACTGCCCAGGCGGCATCTATTTTGTTGTTTCCAAAAACATACAATTTAAGTGTTTCCTGGGGAGAAATTTTCCGAGGGGGTACTAAAATGAATCTAAATACTTCTAATTTTAAGCCGGGTAAATGGCAAAATTCCATTGACGTACAAGACTTTATCCAGCAAAACTACACTCCATATGATGGTAATGAGAACTTTCTTTGTGGTGCAAGTCCCAAAACCAAACATCTATGGGAAACCTGTAAAAGTCTATTGGTTGAGGAACATTTAAACGGCGGAATTCTTGACATCGACACAGAAACCGTAGCAAGTATAACCAGTCATAAACCCGGCTTTATAGAAGAGAAGTACGAAGTAATAAAGGGACTTCAGACTGATTCACCGTTGAAAAGAGCCTTTCTTGCCAAAACCGGCTATAGAATGGCTAAACAAGCCTGCCAACAGTTTGATACTTCTCCTTCACCTGAGATTGATAAAACTTTTAGTAAAAGCATTAAAACACACAATGATGGTGTTTTCAGTGCATACACTGATGAGATGCGCAAGGCCAGAAGATGTGGAGTTATAACGGGGTTGCCCGATGCTTACGGCAGAGGCCGCATAATAGGTGATTACAGAAGAGTTGCCCTCTATGGTATTGATATTTTAATAAATCAAAAGCAAAAAGATCTCGATGGTCTTGGTAACAACATGACTGATGACTTTATAAGACTTAGGGAAGAAATTCACGACCAGATTGCCGCACTTAATGATTTGAGTGTTCTCGGAAATTCTTACGGCTTTAATCTGAAACGCCCTGCACAAAATTCCTTTGAAGTTGTTCAATGGACATACCTGGCGTTTTTAGGTGCCTTAAAAGAAACAAATGGTGCTGCAAATTCTTTAGGCAGACTCAATGTATTTTTTGATATATTCATTGAACGTGATTTAAATAATGGTACCATAACAGAAACTGATGCACAGGAGCTGATTGACCAGTTTGTAATAAAACTAAGATTTATAAGACACTTGCGTACCAAAGAGTACAATGAACTCTTTGCAGGAGACCCGGTTTGGCTCACAGAATCTCTTGGTGGTATAAGCAGTGACGGAAGACATATGGTCTCCAAGACCTCTTACAGATTCCTTCAGACTTTAAAGAATCTGGGAGCTGCTCCTGAACCAAACCTTACGATTCTATGGTCTGTTAATTTACCTGAACATTTCAAAAGGTTTTGTGCCCAAATGTCTATTAAAACAAGTGCTATTCAGTATGAAAACGATGATCTTATGCAGCCCCAGTACGGTGATGATTACGGTATTTCCTGCTGTGTTTCTGCTATGCGTCTTGGAAAGGATATGCAGTTTTTTGGTGCAAGATGCAACCTGGCAAAACTACTTTTATTGTCACTTAACGGAGGACGTGACGAAATCAGCGGTGATCAGGTGGCACCTGAGATTAAACCTTATCAAGGCGAATTCCTTGAATATGAGAAGGTTATGGAAAACTTCCTGAAGCTTCAGGATTGGCTTACAGGTTTATATGTTAATATAATGAATATTATTCATTATATGCACGATAAATACGCATATGAACGTCTTATGATGGCTCTACATGATACTGATGTCAACAGGCTTATGGCTTTTGGTATATCAGGATTATCAGTACTTGTAGACTCCTTGAGTGCCATTAGGCATACACGTGTAAGGGTTATAAGAGATGAACGTGGCATAATTACAGACTTTGAACAAGAAGGCACTTACCCCCAATACGGAAACGATGACGATAGAGCCGACAGTATTGCAAAAGAGGTTGTTACAAGCTTCTATAACAGTCTGAAAACTCATCCTACTTACCGCAATGCACAGCACACTTTATCAATCCTGACCATAACATCAAACGTTGTGTACGGTAAAAAAACCGGCTCAACTCCTGATGGCCGTAAAAAAGGGGAACCTTTTGCACCAGGTGCTAACCCAATGCATAATAGAGATAAGTCAGGAATTCTTGCTGTGATGAATTCAGTTGCGAAGATACCTTATAGTGTGTGCAGTGATGGAATATCCCTTACCCTATCAGTTATTCCTAATGCATTGGGTAAGGAAATTGATACTAAAATCTCAAATCTTTCCGCTTTGATTGACGGCTATGTGATGAGCAACGGGCACCATATAAATGTTAACGTGCTTGATAAGGAAACTCTTGAAAATGCTATGAAGGAACCTATGAAATACAATCAGCTGACAGTTCGCGTGTCGGGCTATGCGGTACATTTTATAAAGCTAACCAAGGCACAGCAATTAGAAGTACTCTCAAGGACATTTCATGAGTCAATGTAAATGATAAATTGCAAAAGCCTTAGCAAGAAAAGCATATATCTGGCTTTTCTTGCTAAGGCTTAGTTTTTAATAATCAACTAAATCTATTTTTGATTTCTCTTGAGATTCTTCTTCTTAGTTACGGAATACCCAAAGTAACCCAACGAGTTTCCAAGGGGATAGTACTCACCATGTGAATAACATATCAATTCCGCTTTTTTTAAATCCAGTTTACCCTTTTCATCCAACAGTGTTTCTTCAACATTTGTAGCAACGACTTCGGCCAGAAACAAAACATGTGAACCCAGCTCTATGGACTGTTTTACTACACACTCCAGATTCAAGGGACATTCCTTTAAAAGTGGAACTTGTACTTTTGAAGCAGTTTCGGCTGTCAAACCCATTGCCTCAAATTTATCAATATCTCTGCCTGACTTAACACCGCAATAATCAGTTGCAAAGGTTAGTTTTTTTGTAGGAAGATTAATTACAAATTCACCTTTTTCTTTTATAAGTTCATAGGAATACCGTTCTTTTCTTACAGATATCGAGACCATTGGAGGGTCAGAATTGATTGTACCCGTCCAGGCAAGGGTAATTATATTGGGCTTCCCTTCTTTATCTGTACATGATACCATTACAACCGGTACAGGATTCAACATGGTAGATGGTTTCCAAACTTGTTTCGCCAAAATCGCAGCCTCCTTAATATCTTAAAATATATCATTTTTAAAATGCCAATACCAATATACTATGACTTTTTTTCTTAATTTGATACCAGTTTATAATTATCTGTTCGAGTTTAAATATCCTAAAATAAAAATTGCGGATGAATTCCAGTAGGTAGCAACCTCGTTTGTTGAAAAGGAATTAACATCATCTATATAGCACTCTGCAGGAGATTTTCCCGAAAGTTTGCTTTTTGCTACGTCATCCTCCAGCACAGAATCCGGCCCGCCTACCATAAATCCGGGAACAGGTTTTAATGCAAGATCTCCAGCCGACGGTCTGTGATGCGGCTTATTAACTTGATTTGAACCAAAACCGGTTATATAGCTTTGGTTAAGTGTATTTCTACCCAGCAGGTAATGGGTACAATCTTCGGCTGCCTGAGTATATTTCTCATCAATTTTAAGCCTATCTGCTATAAGCAGGTGCATAGCATGTGTTGCAACGTTCATGTTACTTCCCCAGTTATATTCCATTTTATGCATTGCAACCAGATATCCATCCTTTTGACCAGTAGATACAAACATATCCGCTTTGTCAAGCCATGACTTTTTGATTTCATCTGCTTTTTCCTGATCCGTTCCTGATACATCCGAAAACATATATGCAATTGCTGCAAATCCGCTTACATTCTGCCATCCAAGTCCAAAGCCTTCAACTTGATAATTGTCTATAAAATATTCGTTGTATTTCTCATCTCCTGTGGCTCTGAATAGTTCTGCAGCGGCCCAATTCTTCTCATCCTTTCCTGAACTGTCGCCATACTCCCCTGATGCCACATCAGAAGGATTTTTAAAGCTGACAAAATCCTTATTTTTTTCTAGCCATTCCCAAGCTTTTTTGGAGGCCTGCAAACAGTTTTGGGCAAATACAGAATCTACAGTCATATATATTCTTGAAGCCATTGCAGTAACTGCTGCAAAATCAGCAGTAGCATTAGTAGATATCGGCATTACTAGCTGATCATCAACATCTTTGTCAGGCATTGTTGTCATTTCAGGGAATCCCCTTGAAGTGACCTTGTGGTAAACTCCGCCTGACTCACTGTCTTGCATTTTGAGAAGCCACTGTATTCCATATTTTGCTTCATCAAGAATGTCCGGTATCTTATTGCCGCTTTCCGGAATACGCGTTGTATCAGTAAAGGCTTCTGGATAAATTTCGTAAGCCAAAAGTAAACCTGCTGCTGTGACAGATGCGGGTACAACATATCTTCCATAATCTCCTGCATCATGCCAGCCTCCACTTACGTCAATCTCCTTTGTCTCATCATTATAAAACTTAGCTAATGCTTTGTGACAGACAGCATGGCTATATTCGCCTGCAGAATCGATTGTAAGTTCTGTTCCGCACCGTTGAAAATACAGTGCTTTTTGCATAGCGTCACCCATCTTTGTATATGTATTATCATCAATTATAAAATCATATGATTTACCTAATCCTGATATCGAGATAAAGTACTTTCCGGGTACTGTAATCTTACTAAAATCTGCATAACATACAGTGTCTCCGCTGGATTCATCCTTTGAATTCCCAGTCAGATCCCCTGTTAAAACTGCCACACCTGTTTTACTGTCAACCACCTGAAACTTTTTATATTGTCCCTTAATAACAGCTATTTTTTTTGCAAGTAGTTTATAACCCAGCTGATCTACATGGATTTCAGCACTTAATTTATTTTCAGTTTTCAAATTCTGTGACACGTTAGCTGCTACTTGTGTAGTTTCTTCTGAAACATCGCTGCTTACAGGCTTTGAAGTACAGGAACTCATGGTAAAAATAAAACTGCCTGTGAGAGTAAGACTTATAATTGTATTTTTCCAATTCATTAGTAAACACTCTTTCCATATATATTATCAAATATTTAACTTACAAAAAAATAATTACAAAACAATATCTATTATATATTATTAGGGAAGAGAATGTATTAATTTTTTATTAATTAGGCTTAAGTATGCACAACTCTAGTTATATTTTGTCTGGGTGAACTCAATATTTTTATATTTCTTAGCGGTATCTTCCAATGAAGCGGATGTATCACCTAATAAGTATTTATTAAAAAAGGTTAAAGTAAAGTCATTTATAATCTTATGAACATCATGTGGATTATAGCCAATAGCTGCTACTGGTGTAAAAAGACTTAAATCGGTATAGCTAATATGTTGCGTGTTATTTATTAAAAGAGAATACCCTCCGTTTGCAATAGCATTATTTCTTTTTATATACATTCTTGCATTAAAGTCTCTATATTTCTTATCTGTTAATCCTGATAATTTCATAAATAGATCAACATCGCCTTTATAAATGTTCAAAGACGTTTCAGAGTCCATCATCATGAAGGGCTTTCCTAACCCCTTTTCGGAAATGGGACCTCCATAAAAAGTACCGTCCATGTTTATGCCCGCTTTAATTCTTGAATCCTGCATAATAATTTGGCCTGCAGTTGCACCTCCATAGGAATGTCCGAACATTGCTATTTTATTCAAATCAATCCTTCCAGTAAAATGATTAAGAGGGTCCTTTTTATTAATCTCTTCTATTTTATCTAATACAAACTTAGCATCTTTTACCCATACTTCAATATGTTTATCCAAATATTCATTGTTACCGTTAAGTGTTTTATTATCGTGACTATATTGAGCAACCCTTCCGTCTGAAAACACTGTAGCTGCTGCATCGTAAGTATGGTCAATTCCAACAACAATATAACCATGACTTGCTAATTCTTCGACTTGAAATGTGTTTACGTTTCTAAAAAACTGAAAGCCGTGAGAGAATATCAGAAGCGGATATTTCTCTTGTTTACCGGAAAGCTTGGCATTAGAATAGGAGTTACTTTTTACATATTTTAAGTGACTCAACAGTACGGAAGGAACACCAAGCCCTCTCGCTACCTCCGGGAGATCATTTATATACGGTGCAATTTTCAAATTATCCGTTTTTTCAGCAGGATACCATACCTGTACCATCAGCTCTCTTTTATCATTAGGTTCCTTCGTTGCCTCTTCCAAACGGCTTTTATCTGTCCAATCATATGTAACTGTTCCTATTTTGTATGGCCCAGTTGGTTTTTCAAAAGAAAAAACAGGCAATAGTGCCGGAAATGCAACAGCTATTAAAAGGTATAGAAATGAAAATATTGACGCAAGAATAAACTTCCAGGTTTTTCTTGGCTTTTTACCTTTACGAAAGAAAATCAGTATATTTAACAGAAGGCAGATGTATGCCGGCAACATTTGTATTCGGTAACCTTCTACAATTATTTGGATAAGTGATATTACGAATGATATTCCAAATAAAATGCAAGATATTTTCTTTTTATTCTTTCTATTAAATAATAGCCATCCAAGCGTAACAAAGTTAATAATAATAAGTACTATTTCGAATAACCTCAATTTATAATCCTCCCAATAAATTTCTCAACATAAAATTTTAACTTACATTATAATTATATGTCCTAATTATATGTAAATCTGTGGTGTAATTCCCACAAATTCGTAACTCCATTGGTTAAAAGTGCATAAAAAAGGCAGAGTATTAAACCCTACCTTAATTTGTACATTATATTCAAAAAACTAATTCACTTTTGTCTCCGGCAAGTTCTACATTATTATATTTATGGGCTGTATTCTCCAATGAAGCGGATGTATCACCTAATAAGTATTTATTAAAAAAGGTTAAAGTAAAGTCATTTACGATTTTATATACATTACCGGGACTTTCAAGGCTAATATTTATTACTGGAAATAGAAGACTTAAACCTGTATAACTAAGATGACTAGTGTCATGTATTAGCAAGGAATACCCACCGTTTGAGATAGCCTCATTTCTTTTGATATACATTTTGGAATAATAATCTATGTATTTCTTTCGTAAATCATCAGTCATTCCTCTCACCTTCTCAAAATCACTGTTATCACCTTTATACGTCTTCAAAGACATTTCAGCATCCATAAGCATAAATGGTTTCCCTAACCCATTTGCAGGAATAGGTTTTCCAGCAAAAGCACCATCCATATTTATACCGGCTTTAACTCTTGAATCACACATTAGTATCTGTGCTGCTGTTGCACCACCATATGAGTGCCCGAACATACCTATTTTGTCCAAATCGATTCTTCCAGTAAAATTATTTTCAGGGTCCTTTTTATTAATCTCTTCTATTTTATCAAGTACAAATTGTACGTCTTTAACCCACACTTCATTATGGCTATCCATGTAATCTAAAAATTCTCCATTGAGAATTTCATCTTTGCTGTGGCTAAATTGAGCAACCCTTCCATTTGAAAACACTGTCGCTGCAGCATCATAGGCGTGGTCAATTCCAACAACAATGTACCCATGGCTTGCCAATTCTTCAACTTCAAATATGTTTTGACCTCTAAAAAGACCAAAGCCGTGGGAGAATATTACAAGCGGATACTTCTGTTGTTTGCCTGAAAGCTTTGCATTCGAGTAGGAATTACTCTTTACGTATTTTAAGTGGGTGAAGAGAAATGATGGTACTGCGTATTGCTTTTGAAAGCCTTTCATAACCTCCCGGGCATCTTTAGTAAGCAATTCCCTTTTCAAGTTGTCCGTACTTTCAGTAGGATACCATACTTGTACCATTAACTCCCTTTTATCATCGGAGTCTTTTGTTGTCTCTTCTAAACGGGTCTCATCAGTCCAATCATATGTAACTGTACCTACCTTATACGCTCCTGTGGGTTTTTCAAAAGTTAAGGCAGGTAGTACTGTACGAAATACAACAGCTGCTATAAGATTAAAAATTGTATATATAACTGCAAGAATTAAGTTGCAGACTTTGCTATGTTTCTTACCTTTACGTACCAAACACAGAAGGTTTATCAACAGGCAGATGTACGCAGATAACATATGTGTACGGTAACCTTCCGCAGATATTTGAATTATTGTTGCTATAAATAAAACTCCCAATAAAAAAACATTAATTTTCTTTTTATTCCCTTTACTAAATAACATCCATCCCAGCGTGCAAAAGTTAATAATAATAAGTACTATTTCAAATAACCTCAATTTATAATCCTCCTGATAAATTTCACAACATGAAATTAAAATTTACATTGTAATTATATGCCTCGGCTAAATGTAATTCTATGGTAATATTACTATAAAATTGCAAATTGAATGGTTAAATGTGCATAAAAAAAGGCAGAGTATTGAGCTCTGCCTGATTTTATGCATTGTGCTTTTTCATGATCTAGTTTAAACATTATTACTTACCCAAAACACTATGAACTTTTGGCATCCATTCACTTATAGAAATTCTCTGGGGACACTTTTCTTCGCAAATTTTGCACTGGATACATGCAATTGCATGTCCGGCAGCATCAAAGAAGTTATGGTATGTTTGCTTTGCTCCTGCAATATCTTCATGTACAACACTCTCATTATATAATTCAAAGTTTCTCGGTATGTTTACATTGTTAGGGCAAGGCATACAATAGCTGCAGCCTGTACAAGGTATTGCAGCCCTTTCATTATACTTTTGCCTTACAAGCTCAATTGCATCAAGCTCATCCTTGCCAAACAGCCCAACGCCTGATTTATTTGCCGAAGCTATGTTGTCCTCAACCTGTTGCATGTTACTCATACCGCTTAATATAACTGATACCTCAGGCTGATTCCACAACCACTGTAATGCCCAGTAAGAGGGTGTCCAATCCTTTTTATTCTGATCCATTATTGCCCTTATATCCTTCGGTGGGTTGGCAAGTCTTCCTCCTAAAAGAGGTTCCATTATAACAACCCCAATACCTTTGGAGGCTGCATATTTCAATCCTTTTAGCCCTGCCTGATTTTCGATATCCATATAGTTGTATTGTATCTGACAGAAATCCCATTTGTCATAACCATCAACAATTTCTATAAATGCTTCGGCATTGTCATGGAAAGAAAAACCGATATACTTGATCTTTCCGGCCTTTTTGGCTTCTTCTGCACACTTAATAATATCATGCTTTACTATAACATTTCTGTATGAATCACCGGATAAAGCATGTAGCAAGTAAAAATCAATACAGTCTGTCTGAAGTTTTTGTAACTGTTCATCCAAAATCCTGTCAAAATCCTCCGGCTTATTAATCAGCCAAGTTGGAGACTTGGTTGCCAGCATTACCTTTTCCCTGTAGCCGTCCTTTAAGGCTTTTCCAGTTACAATTTCGCTGTTTCCGCCATGGTAGGGATATGCGGTGTCTATATAATTAACTCCCCTGTCAATAGCATTACGTATCATTTTTATTGCTTCCGCCTCAACTATGTCCTTGCTAAGTCTATTGCTATTATTAACGTTTCCATCAGTAGGCAGACGCATTGTTCCGAATCCAAGTGCTGAAACCTTTACATCAAGTTTTCCAATTTTTCTGTATTGCATTATTGATCCTCCATTAAAATATAACGTAGTTAAATTCTATACCTTAAAGCATACTTTATGGCAATACTTTTTTGTTAAAAAGTTTAAATTCTTTTTGCCAATCATAAAAGGAATAAGAATCATTCTTATTTTCAATAATTCTCTTTTTCAGTTCTTGTAATTCTCGTTTATCAAGGAGTTTGAACACACTTTCATATTCCCCCTCAAAGAAACATTCATTAAGAACCTCCGTTAAATCATCCAGACTTTTTATACTCTGCGAAACCATTGCAATTTTATCATCCAAAAACCTGCAATCCTTCATTTCATCAATTAATACTCTTAAAGCTTCATCTTCCATTTTATTACCATCAATATATCCTGATATTAAGTTTTCATCTTCCTCTTCATATAGCGTTATAAATACTTTGTCCAGCTTCCCCAGATTTATATTATGTTTGACTCTTGATATAATATTTTTTAAAGTTACTTTGAAATATTCAGTAGCAGCCTGTGATTCCACTTTCATTAAGGACAATACTTCATAAAAAGCCCGCTCCATTTTTTGTACAAGTCCCGTTCCATCGACCTTTTTAAGTTGTATTAACAGCCATTCTCTGTCTTCCTCACTTATATCTAGTCTGTCAAGCTTGTAACCGAGCATGCTCCTACCAAGTAAATTCGTAAGTACCAACTCAAATACATTTAGCAAGTCTTCTTTAAAATTCTTACTATATCCCTTCATAAGACACTCGATACTATGTGCGTCATACGGAGAACAAAAATTATTTTCCATATGAAGGTGGGTTACATATTCATGGATATACTCTATACCCACTAAATCCATCTCGTCATAGGAAAGAGGATAATCCAAGTTACCCTTTATTTCGTGTGCAGAAAACCTGTAGTCATACCAATCAAAGAAATCCTTTAATCCAATAAAAACAGTATCATTGTACGCCAAATTACTTATTTTCGGACCTTCTTTCTTTATTTTTATCCAGAGTCTTTTTGCATCCTCAAGATAATATCTGATTAACTCATTTCCTTTTTCAAACAGTTCCTCAACACTCTTATGTTCAAGCAATTCAGATGCAATAACAACATTCCCCTGACACTTTAGTGCCACACTTATAGAAAAACAAATTGATTTGAGCAGACTTTCTGCACTTTCCTCTGTAACTGAACTGCTCTCTCCTAAAGTATACTTTTCTATTTGCCTAGAAAGCAAACCTAGTAGCCCCACTTGAATTTTCTTTGCCTGCTCGGAACTGATCATACCCTCTTTTGCTGCACCCTGTAAAAGAGACTGAAAGTACTCGCTCCTGACAGTTTGTATATGCTGATATTTTTGTATTGCATCCATAATTATTTGTCCTCCTTTGCAGTTATTCAAAATCATCCTCGTAGGAATCGAAATACTTATAAGCCTCCTGCCCGTATCTTATACTTCTGCACACATCTTCCAAGCTGGTCTCCCTTAAGTACTCAATTGAACCTTGACACTCATTATCAAAGCTTTTGCGCATGTAACGTATCAGTTCGTCATCTGTAAATTCATCAACGGATTCATTTTTAAAATAATAAAAAATGTCTTGTAGTTCAGATAAAGTATTCACGTAGTTTTCCTGCCAGATATATGGTGAATCACAAAACTCTAAAATCAGTTTGTCTAGAATCCCCTTTCCCAGTTCTACACGGCCATACCTTTTTAGCGTATTATATCTTTCTTCTGAAAGAGTTTTGATTTGTGCATTTGTAAGCACTAGACCAAATTTTGATGAAAATTCATTGCATTTTTCAATTTGATTAATTTCCGACTCGTTCTGAGACAATAGTTTTTGGATTTGTAAAAAATCTTTCATACATTCCTCCTTATTTATATAAAAGGTCTTGACAATCAATTTGTTTTATGATATAGTATAATTGAGTAGTTTTAATTTAAATGCACATTATCACATTATATCTTACAGCTAAATATGTTTTTTGTCAATAATAAAAGCAGAATTCACTAATTGAATTCTGCTTTTGATTTTCTCAACATTTCATATCAACAAAAAAAGATGCCGACACTAGTGTCCGGCATCTTTTTTATACTAAAATTGATTTTTTACTCTTTTACAGGGTAGTTTTCTCTTGCAGTATAATGCGTGTGTAAAATCTCATGTGCCTTATGGCTTCCCGGCTCTCCAAAATATTTATCGTACATTTCTTTGATTACAGGGTTTTCATGTGACTTTCTTATTGGAAGGCTTACATCTTCTTCATAAATACTCTTTGCACGTTCTGCACGCAAATCAGTCCAGCTTCTTACTGAAGAAGGCTGTATCGGCTGTCCGCCTCCGTTTACACAGCCGCCCGGACAGGCCATTATTTCAATGAAGTCATATGAGGCTTCTCCTGCCTTTATGCTGTCAAGAAGCTTTCTTGCATTCCCGAGACCATTTGCTACAGCTGCTTTTACTTTCATATCACCCATAGCCACTGTTGCTTCCTTGATACCTTCTATGCCTCTTACAGCAACATATTCAATATCATCAAAGGATTTACCTGTAACTATTTCAGATACTGTTCTGAGAGCTGCTTCCATAACTCCTCCGGTTGCACCGAATATTACGCCGGCTCCTGTTGCATTACCCATCGGATCATCAAAGTCCTTGTCTTCAAGATTGTTAAAATCAATACCTGCTTCTTTTATCATTCTTGCAAGTTCTCTGGTAGTTATAACTACATCTACATCAGGCAAGCCTATTGCAGAAAGTTCAGGTCTTTGTGCTTCAAACTTCTTTGCGGTACATGGCATTACGGACACTACGAATATCTTCTTAGGGTCGATACCCATCTTTTCAGCATAGTAGGTTTTCAACACTGCACCGAACATTTCATGTGGTGATTTACAGGATGATAGGTTTTCAAGAAATTCCGGATAATTATGCTCACAGAACTTGATCCAACCCGGGCTGCAAGAGGTTATAACCGGCAACTTACCTGCGTTTTTAATTCTGTTTAGCAGTTCGGTGCCTTCTTCCATTATTGTAAGATCAGCAGCAGTATCTGTATCAAATACCTTAGCAAAACCCATATGGTCCAAAGCAGCAACCATTTTACCGGTAACTCTTGTTCCTATAGGAAGTCCGAACTCCTCACCCAAAGCAACACGAACAGCAGGAGCTGTCTGTACTACAACATGCAGTTCCTTGTCAGCCAAAGCGGACCACACCTTTTCAGTGTCATCCTTCTCTCTCAAAGCTCCTACAGGACAAACGCTGATACACTGTCCGCACATTGTACACGGTACCTCTGCCAATGACCTGTCGAAAGCACAGGAAATAGTTGATTTGAAACCTCTTTCAGCTGCACTGATAACAGAAACAGTCTGAATGTTCTTACACATACTTACACAACGTCTGCACAGTACGCATTTATTTGGATCTCTTACGATAGAAGGTGAAAAATCATCTAAAGGAAGATTAGTAGCATCGCCTTCAAATCTCATATCTTTTATATTTAATTCTTCTGCTAAACTTTGAAGCTCGCAGTTTTTACTTCTTACACAGGTAAGGCATTTTTTATCATGGTTGGAAAGGATAAGCTCCAAGGTTACCTTTCTTGCTTCTCTGACAGACGGACTCTGAGTATAAATTTCAAGTCCTTCTGCAACAGGATATACGCAAGATGCCTGTAATGCTCTTGCACCCTTTATTTCAACCAGACACATTCTGCATGCACCTATTTCATTGATATCCTTGAGGAAGCAAAGTGTAGGTATCTTTATATTAGCCTGTCTGGCTGCCTCTAAAATTGTTAAGCCTTGTTCGACCTGAAGTTTCTTACCGTCTATTGTAATATTAACAGTTGACATTTTATTTCACTCTCCTCCCTTATCCCTTTGAAATTGCCTTGAACGGACATTTTTTCATACAAACACCGCATTTTGCACATTTTGAATTATCTATAACATAAGGAACCTTCTTTTCACCCTTGATACAACCCATTGGACAGGCTTTAGCACAGATTCCGCAGCTCTTGCACTTGCTTGCATCAACAGAATACTTTATCATTGGTTTACAAAAAGCTGCTGGGCATTTTTTGTCAAATACGTGAGCCTCATACTCGTCTCTGAAATATTTCAAAGTACTTAAAATTGGGTTCGGAGCAGTCTGACCAAGTCCGCACAGAGCAGATGCCTTAATATTCTTAGCCAACAGTTCAAGCTTTTCAATATCTCCGGCTTCACCCTTACCTGAAGTCATTCTTTCCAATATTTCAAGCATACGTTTTGTTCCGATACGGCATGGAGGACATTTACCACAGGATTCATCAACCGTAAATTTAAGGAAGAACTTAGCGATATCAACCATACAGTTGTCTTCGTCCATTACAATAAGTCCGCCGGAACCCATCATTGATCCAAGTGCTATAAGTGAATCATAGTCAATAGGTGTATCCAAATGAGATGTTGGAATACATCCGCCGGAAGGTCCTCCGGTCTGTGCTGCCTTGAATTTCTTACCATTAGGTATGCCCCCACCTATATCGAAAACTACTTCTCTCAAAGTAGTACCCATAGGAACCTCAACCAATCCGGTATTATTTATCATTCCTCCAAGAGCAAATACCTTTGTTCCCTTGCTCTTCTCAGTTCCTATGCTAGAAAACCATTCTGGACCCTTTAAAATAATAACTGGTACATTTGCATAGGTTTCAACGTTGTTAAGAATTGTAGGTTTCTGCCATAAGCCTTTTACCGCAGGGAATGGAGGCCTTGGTCTTGGCTCGCCTCTATGGCCTTCTATTGATGTCATAAGTGCAGTTTCTTCACCGCAAACAAATGCTCCTGCACCAAGTCTTATTTCCAGATTAAATTCATGTCCTGTTCCCAGTACATTATCTCCCAAAATACCATATTCTTTAGCCTGATCAATTGCCAACTGCAATCTCTTAACTGCTATGGGATACTCTGCTCTTACATATATGAAACCTTGTGTTGCTCCAATGGCAAAACCAGCTATAGACATTGCCTCTATTACAGAGTGAGGGTCACCTTCCAGAACACTTCTATCCATGAATGCTCCCGGGTCACCTTCGTCGGCATTACAGCATACATATTTCTGATCAGCTGTCTGCTTTGCAGCGAAGTCCCACTTCATACCCGCTGGGAAGCCTCCGCCCCCTCTTCCTCTAAGTCCTGACTTTTTCATTGTATCTATAACAGCTTCCGGAGTCATTTCAGTCAATACTTTTTCAAGTGCCTTATATCCGTCAAAAGCTATGTATTCGTTGATATCCTCAGGATCTATACGACCGCAGTTTCTTAATGCAATACGCATTTGTCTGCTAAAGAAATCCACGCCTTCCAGTGATTTTGAAATATCCTCAGATTCCTTTTCACCGGCCAGTAGACGCTTTACTATACGTCCTTTCAGAAGATGTTCTTCAACGATTTCTTTTACATCAGAAACCTCAACTCGTGTGTACATTGCTCCTTCAGGATATACAACTACTATAGGTCCCTCAGCACAAAGGCCGAAGCAACCTGTTTTAACTATTTTAACTTCACTGTCCAGCTCGTTGCTTGCAAGCAATGATTCCATTTCATCCATAATCTTTAAGGAATTTGATGATGTACAACCGGTACCTGCACAAACCAGAACATGTGCTCTATATAATTGCATCTATAAAAACCTCCTTACAGTTATTTGAGTTTTACACTAAGATTTAATTACATACCCTCCCGGTCACCTATGGTCAGGTCTGTACAAACATTACCGTTTACAATATGCTCAAGAACTACTCTTTCAGCTTTCTCAGGAGTCATATTTACGTATGTTACCTTTTTCCCATCCTTGTCAAGTATTTCTACAATGGGTTCCATTTTGCATTCTCCAATACACCCTGTAATAGATACGGTAACATTTTTCAAATTCCTTTTATTTATTTCTTCAATAAATGCCTTCATTACCGGTCTTGCTCCGGCTGCTATCCCGCAGGTTGCCATTGCAACAACCACTTTGATGCCTTTTTCATTGGATCTTACAGATAACTGGTCTAAAGTTTTCTTTCTGATCTCATCCAATTCAGCTATCGACTTCATTAAGTGCACCTCCAAAAATATTCTTTATACCTTCATCAATATACTCTTTCAACCGTTTAAGCACATCAAACTCCGTAATATTCGCATTACCAAGGGTTTTGGCTGCTTCATACGTATCAAGTCTGAAAAAACCCTTTTCGCTATTCAGTTCCAAAATAAATGAAATCTGTGGGTTTGATAAAATTGCAGTAATCAGGGTTTCACCTATTTCACCAATAGGAAGCCTGTCAATGTGATTTATTAAAAACGCAGCAATTATTTTTGTTCCCTCATTTTTTTCAGAAATAATGTTGAAATTTCCATTGCATTTTATTGCCGATTCTTTTAATAATGGTATTCCAAGTCCTACTTTTCTTGTTCTCCTCGACGTAAAAAAGGGATCCTGTGCCTTGACTGAGGTATCATAATCCATGCCTACCCCGTTATCGCGTATATTTAGTAATAAATAATCTCCCTGGGAATCTATCGAAATATGTATTTTAATTTTTGATGCCTGAGCATTTAGTGAATTTTGAACTATATCAAGTATATGAAGTGATAAATCCCTCATTATTAACCTCGAAATGTATAATTATAAGTCCTTGTATTTCTCCAAAATACCCTCTACATCATCCGGAACCAATCTGCCGTGAACATCATCATTTATCATAATTACAGGCGCAAGTCCGCATGCTCCGATACATCTGCATGCATCAAGTGAAAACTTTCCATCCTCGGTACACTGTCCTACATCAATTCCGAGTTTTTCCTTGAATTTATCCAGAATATCTCCTGATCCTTTAACATAGCATGCGGTGCCCAGGCAAATATTGATTTTGAAACGACCTTTTGAATTTAATGAGAATTGAGTATAGAAAGTGACAACTCCATATATTTCAGCAAGTGAAACGTTAAGCTTCTCTGATATTTCTTTTATTACATCTTCGGTCAAATAGCCATATACTTCTTGAACTTCATGTAGTACAGGAATCAAAGCACCCCTTGTTCCTTTATACTTATCAATAATTTTCGCGAGTTTTAAGCTATTTTCATCTGTGCAGCCACAGCAGCACCTATTTTCACTCATCAACCAAACCTCCCTTAAGTATGTGTTAATATATTCACAAAATATGTTAATATTATAACAAAAGCAGATAATATATTCAACCAGATTGTTAAAAATTTAATTAATTATGGATACGGTAAAATTCCAATGTCTTTTAGCCATATACTCAATACCTCTGTTATTTGTTTGAATTAAATAATGTAAAAAATATTAACCCAAAATAAAATTGGACTGCAGCCTGAAAAGCTACAATCCAATTTGTTTTGAGGGTTTATCTATTCGTTCAATCCGAGCATTGACTACTCATCAAAATCGTATTCATCTTCCATTCTTTTTTTGAATTCTTCAAATACTCTGTTAAGTTCTTCTTCATCATCAACAGTTATAAACGAATCTTCACCATCTTCGTTGTGTTCAATTTTAAGAATAACAACTTCATCTACTTCTTCATTTTCCTGCTCTTCAAGGGGGAGTAAAATTACATACTCGTTACCTTCCATTTCAATGGTATCAAGATGCTCAAATTCAACTTCCTCTCCATCCTCTCCCAACAATACTACAATATCATCTCTTTCTTCATCGTTCATATTATACTTCCTCCTAGTATAAGTCTTTGAATGCCCTATAATGCATCAAAATCTGAATGCATTAATTTTATAATAACATACATGTAGATGATTTCCAATATCAACTTTTTTTATTACCCGCTAATCGGTCAAGATAACCTTGAAGTATTAATACCGCTGACATTGTATCCACAATGTCCTTCTTCTTTGAAGCTTTTATCCCCAATTCATTCATAGTTCTGTGAGCTGAAACGGTAGTCAGCCTCTCATCCCATTTTATTATATTAAACTGACCCAATTCAGAGATCTTTTTTATAAATTCTTCCGTTCTTTCAGTTCTGGGTCCTTTAGTACCATTCATATTGATAGGATACCCTATAACTATGTCTGTAACACCATATTCTTTTATTATTTCCGATAAACGTAAGACAGCTTTTTTTAAACTTTCCTTGCTCTTAATCATTTCTAACCCCTGTGCTGTCCAACCCATAGGGTCACTTATGGCTACACCTATTCTTGAATCCCCATAGTCAATTCCAAGTATTCTCATTCTTGCCTCCGTAAGCAGATAAAATTAACAGGCACTCTCATTTGAGAGTGCCTGTCTTAATTAATTATTCAGGTACGTTATTATGATTTTCCAGGTAGAATTTAAGGACTTCTTCCAGTAGTTCGTCTCTCTCAAGTCTTCGGACAATGCTTCTGGCATTCTTATAATTTGTGATGTAAGTAGGATCTCCAGACAAAATATATCCAACCATCTGGTTTATCGGATTGTAGCCTTTCTCTTTTAGTGCCTGATATACAGAAACTAAGATTTCTTTTGCTTCATTCTCTTTTTCATTATCTACTTTAAACATCATAGTCTCGTTAATTCCCATTTATATCACCTTCCCAGTTACCTCTTATCAATATCCAACTTTTTCTAAAATTACATAAGGTTATATACTATAATTCTAACTCATTTATCAGGGTTTTGCAACAATTTTTCCTTTAAATAATACGCCCTTAACTTTTAACAGTTCTGTTTCTATAAGCTTACCCTTAAGGCCAATATCACCTTTTGCCATAACGCGAATATAATTGTTTGTCAACCCTTCAATATAGCCATCTTCACCCTGCATCTCCTGCTCGTATAAAACTTCCATATCCCTTCCAGCAAACCTTTCCAGGTATTTTTTTTCAAGCTCATCCGAAAGGGACAGCATTATCTCGCTTCTTCTTTCCTTTTCTTCAGGGCTTACCTGGTTTTTCATTTCTGCCGCTGGAGTTCCCTTTCTGGGTGAATACTTAAAAACGTGGATTTTGGAAAAACCGATTTCTTCTGCAAAATCACGGGACTTTAAAAAGTCATCTTCCGTTTCACCGGGAAAGCCTACCATCAAGTCGGTAGTGATTGCAACATCAGGAATGTTGTTTTTTAGCAGCTCTACGCTTTTTCTATATTCATCAGTGTTATATTTTCTGTTCATTTCTGCAAGGGTTTTATCACAACCGCTTTGCAATGACAAATGGAAATGCGGACAGAGCTTTGGCAGCCTGCCGGCAGCTTCAACAAATTCCTTTGTAATTGTAGTAGGTTCTATAGAACCCAACCTTATTCTTTTAATCCCGTCAATAATGTGTATTTTCTCAATAATATCAAGCAGGTTTGTGTCCCCTATCTCTCTTCCATACGAAGCCAGATGGATACCTGTTAATACAACTTCTAAAAATCCACTGTCCGCAAGATGTCTTACCTCTTCTATTATATCATCCGGTTTTCTGCTTCGTATAGGCCCCCGTGCATAAGGAATTATACAATAGGCACAAAACTGGCTACACCCTTCCTGTATTTTCAGGTAAGCCCTGGTCCGCTCTTTATATGTACTTAATTTAAGCTCTTCAAAAGACCTTGAAGCCATTATATTGTCCACAGCATTTATTCTGCATTCACCAGCTTCGATTCTTTCCACATATTCCATTATTCTGCCACGGTCCTTAGTTCCTATAACCATGTTAACACCGGGAATCTTCAAAACTTCCTCTGAGGATGTCTGAGCATAGCAACCCATAACAATAACAATAGCATCAGGGTTAGTTTTTTTTGCCTTCCTTATGGCCTGTCTGGATTTTCGGTCACTTAGGTTTGTAACCGTACATGTATTAATTATATAAACATCTGAATCCTGCTCAAATGAAACTATTTCATAACCGTTTTGCTCAAATATTGAAGAAACTGCTTCGGATTCGTATTGATTAACTTTGCAACCTAGAGTAAACGTAGATATGGTTTTTCTACGCCCGTATGCCTTATAAAATTCTTCATTATTTAGTGTCAAATCTACCGACCCAGTATTTGTATTCTTATCTATCATATTATAGTTTTCTCCTTAAGCGATTAACAACAATATTCTAACACACAAATCAAAATAGCTCTACATCGTAGAGCTATTTGTTTATTTTTTACTTATTATTCATATTTGATGCACTTTTTAATAATCCTTTAGCAAATGCAAGAATGATGCCGTTTGAAGCTGGTTGGAGTCTTGGCTGAATTTTATCGTTAGGTAACTTTTATTAAATTAACTGAACCAACTGTATGATATGCTTCCATATATATTTCATTGCAGTTTATAGATTTGACTTCCTACCCAATATAATTCATATTTTCAATCAAGTGCTTTATGTTAGAAGTGGTTGATAATACAACGCTGCCACCAAACTGTTCTGTAATATGCTTTAAGACCCATGAAGCAGGTTGTTCCTCTTCTTCGAGCAATTTGTTTAGTTTTCTTCTGTTATAAAGCGTGTCGTACTCCTCCTGATCGATTACCCCATCCCTTCCATATATGCCATGCAGCAGTGGCGTATGTGCTACCATAGTAATATCCTTATAATAGTTGATATATTCGTTAAGACCTTTGTCTGCGACTACCTGTGGGAAGAAATCGGCATCAAGTACAGGACTTAAGTAACTGTATTTTTGCTGAACAGCACAAAAAAATTTGTAACCGTTCTGTCTACAGATATTTCGTGCACTTTCTAAACGCCACGTTCTGAAGTTGCTGCAGCCGATCTCCTTGACCAGACCTTTTTGTACCAACTCATTCAGTCCATCCAGTGTCTCTTCCAGAGGAGTGCTGTAGTCATCTACATGAAGATATAACAGGTCAATATAGTCCGTCCGGAGGTTTTCCAGTGATTTTTCTACAGCCTCAAGTACGGTTGTCCTGCTCAGCCCTTGCATATTTGAGAAAGCATGAAAAGTATTTTCCTTTAGTAGTGCACCAGAAAGAGAAGCATTGTCTTTGGGCTGTGCACCGATTTTAGTTGCAAGAATGACATCTTTTCTCCTGCCGCTGTAATCGAACCATTTTCCGATGGTTTTCTCACTCTCGTTTCCGTTGAAACCGTCCCAGAAAATGTAACAATTGGCAGTGTCAAAAAAATTACCTCCATTCTCCACGTATGTATCCATTAATTTAAAAGAAGTCTTTTCATTAGTATGAGAACCAAAATCAACACACCCTAGGCCCAATGCTGATACTTTTAATTCCGATTTCCCAAGTCTTATAACTTTCATATTTTTTCCCCAATACTCTATTTTTATAAATATTTTAATATTTTCAGCAATCAAATATCCATTATTGATACTTTCTCCAGCTTTTTTCTCAAACTGTTAACAGTATTGAGATATTGATTGCGGGTATGATAAACTTTTTCAAATGCCTCCTGTAAAGCATTCGGTTTGTCCGAATTGGCCTCATAGAGAAATTTAAGCAGATTTTTAAATTCTTTCACCTCTTCCAATGAAAAGTTTTTTGATACCCGGATGTTCATCATATTTTCAAAAGGTACGAATAAGTCCGGGGTTATTTCCATATCAGGATAAAGGGTTTTAAATTCTCCATCCGTTAGGCTTGGCTCGTATATGAAGAAATCAGACATAATGCTGCCCATTTTCACCGCAAGTTTATATGTACTTTGTATCGTATCCCAGGTGTCATTTGGAAAGCCTACCATATAGAAAGCTAATGTAAGAACATTATTTTTATTTAAATATTCAATGAGGTTTTTTGTCTTTTCTATCCCAAAAACAGGTCTGTTGTAGCTTTGAAGAGTATTTTCATCTGCCGATTCAACACCAAAGAATATGAACTTCAAACCCGCCTTGACCATAATATCGATTAGCCCGGTGTCCAGAGAATCCAGTCTGGTCTCACAATACCAATCAAATTTAAGACCCTGATCTATTATTTTACGGCATAGCTCAATTACCATATTCCTATTTACCGTAAAGTACTGGTCTCTGAACTGAATGGCCTTAAAACCAAGTGAAAGCATAAACTTTATGTCTTCAATAACCTTGTCAACCGACCTGAAATCAAATTTTTTACCATAGAAAGACGCATAAGGACAATAGGAACAGCCTACTGCGCATCCCCTGCTCATATTAAGGCATCCCCTCATCTCGCCGGTATGCGATAAATAGTTCTTATATGGAAAGAGTGTATAATCAGGTGTAGGAAATTCATCGATACTAAGGGATGCCAGGCCCGTATTCAGCATATTACTAACATAGTGTTCGATGGGAACCTCCGATATATCGTCGATCTCAGCAACCTGCTTCCGTATCCAGCCTTTAAGAAGCTTTGCTGTATGTCCCGCAAGCACTATTCTTGATGTATAATCGTTGTTTTTCAGGTATTTTGCAAAATCAATATCATATTTTATTGAAGGAGCTGCTGCTTTAAGAATAATAACATCGTACTTTCCTTTCATTCTCTTTATAGTATCTTTGGGCAAGAGCTTCTCAGCATTTGCATCGATGATGTCGAGTTCGACAGACTTATCATTCTTCGCTATGGTAGCTGCATAAATTAGCGGCAAATCAGGAACTACATATGGCATATACTCTGCATTTCCGAGATCTCCCATCATATCACTGGATATAGTTATGCCATAGTAGGGTCTTAAAAGTAAAAGTTTCATTTAAAATTACTCCCTTCAATTGTTTGTTATTTAAAGCTGCCTTTCTACTGCATCCATGCTAACCGATCAAGCCCTAATTTATTAATTACCCGTTCCGCATCGCATCGTGAAATCTCTCTCGCTTTTTCTACCTGTACTCTCGCCAGTTCCTCCTGATTTTCACTTTCAAGTGTAATCGCCAAGTTTATAAAAAAGCTTATCAAAAGGTGATTTGCTTCATTTTGAGATATCCTGTTTTCTTTCAAACAAATTTGGATACATTCCTGAAACCCCATAGCATTAACTCTTGCAATCTGTGAAAAATAGGCCTTCTTTCCGCCTTCTCTCAAACGTGATGAATTCCCTTCGGTGTTAGTCGGAATCCTGTATAAAGACGGAATAAGCGGAGAATATACAAACTTCCCCCCTAGAACTGAATATCTCATCCAGGCTACGACATCTTCTGATACCGTTTCCCTTGGAAAAGGTCCTTTGATTGCCAACTCTGTCCGAACTGAGGTGGTAGAAGTCAGATTAAAATATCCCATCTTTCTCCAAACCTCATATCCTTCAATGGCACCATTTTTATGTGTATTCAGTATTTCATTGATGCAAGGTGCCAATTGTTGCTCAGGTACCTGCTTCCCGGTTTCATCAATTACTGAAAAGGTTGAATATAGAACTGCAGCATCGGGGTCGCTGTTAAAAATCTTCCGGGTCTCCTCAACCCGTTTGGGATGAGAAATATCATCCGCATCGTTAAATAAAATGTAAGGATACTGTTGTTCATAAGCAATACGAATCGCAATATTTCGGGATTCTCCCGTTCCAAGATTCTCCTTGTTAAAATGAATGGTGATCTTATCTCCTAATTTTTCCTTAAGTAAGTTCAGGTGCTTGATAGCCTGCGGCACTCCTGATCCGTCTTCCACTAAAATAATGTGATATTTGTCATCTGTCTGGTTTTGTATTCCTTCAATAGTCTTGTCCAGAAAAGCTATGGATTGTTCATAGTTATTTGATGCCAAATATGGAATAACAAATGCTGCAATTTCATTTTTATTCATTGTAACTCACCTCAAATTAATTTTCATTGCATCTATATCTTTATTCTGTCAACAGCCACAAAAGCTGATATGGTCTGATGTGTAAACCTTCTAAAGGAATTTGAATGTCAGTCTCTTCAATCCTTTGATTCGAAGCAATCACCTTCATTGAATCTTTTTTGATACATTCTTGAATATAACAGGATTCAATCCACTGATCCCCGGAAGAAAAATTCGCAATAACAAATAAGGATTTACCATTATCCGGCTTATGTACAACCATTACTGCATCATTTTTTACATCAAACTCATACATGGGTACTCCGCAATTAAAAATTGTATGCTGCTTTCTCACTTGAATAAATTTTTGTATTCCTTCAAAAATCATCTTTTCCATTGTTCCCTCAATTTTACGTCTTTCGGCCTTCTTCCAGTCAAAGGAAACTCTATGGATAAAACGGCTGTCTGAAGTTTTTTCGGGGTCATTTATATAACTATAATCGTTTAGAGTGCCTATTTCGTCGCCGCTATAAATCAGCGGTATCCCATTAAGGGCCAAAAGTATTCCGTTCAAAAGTAAAACCCGGCAAATAGCTGTATCAAATTCTTTTGTATTCATGTTGGTTTTGAATTTTTCAATACCGCAAAGGGAAGCTAATGTTCCTGACACTCTTGCATCAAGGGTTTTAGGATTATAGGCATAATAGACACCTTTTGCAAAGCTTCCCTCCTGATTGTCAGTTAAGAATCTTGTTGCAGCCTGCCGTTCAAGAAAATCATTCATCTGCAATCGTTCAGTTATATCGTTCTCAAATAAAAAGCAGATATCATCGTGACTTCGTATAAAATTTACAAGACGCTTACTTGATGGAATATTGGAAGCCTTACGTATGGTAAGTGCTGAATAATAGCCATTGGCGGTACTCATACTGTACCAAAGTGAAGACATTAGTGAAATATTATACATGATCTCACATCCCGAACTGTCTTCCTTGAAATATTCGAAAACAGCATCCAGAGGCGACATGCTCTCCCCCTTAAATATTACGCCAGGGGCAACAATGTCAAGAATCATTCTTAACATATTTACGACCATATGCCCCTGCGGAAGTCCGACACAGCACGTCCCTATTTCTTTCCATATATGACTTACAGCATCCAGTCTGATAACATCTACCCCTCGATTGGCTATAGAGATCATTATTTTTACAATGCAATTAAAAACATATGGATTTTTGTAATTCAAATCCCATTGGAAAGGATAGAAAGATGTGAAAACCCACTTTTGAATCTCTTCTTCAAAGGTAAAAAAGCCCGGTGCCTGATCTGGAAATATATCAGTAAGGGTTTTTTCATATTCATCAGGGATATCCCTTGTTGGAAACATCATATACATTTCCTGAAAGAATGGATTCCCCCTTTGTGCCCGTTTTGCCCAACTACTCTCTTTTGATGTATGATTAAGGACAAAATCCAGACAGCAAGCAATTCCCTCTTTTCTCAAGTCTTCCGTCAAAAGCTCAAAATCTTCCATACTGCCTATTGAACGTTCCGTTGCAAAATAGCTGGAAACAGAAAAACCACCGTCATTATTTCCATCATGTGTTTTATAAATAGGCATAAAATAAATATAATTAATACCCAAC
>JAEZIU010000038.1 GCA_023436485.1 Bacillota bacterium
TGATTACAGCTCTATTTTATAAAGGTAAAAGTGAAAGAGAATATGCAGAGCAATGCGGTATTTCAAGGACTACATTGCAATATAGAAAATATCGGATTTTAGAAAAACTTAAAAATATTTTATAAATTTTTTCGTCCAACCCTCTCGCTTAACGTGGAAGTAAGTGAGGGGGTATTTTTATCCGCTCAAAAGTACATTGATAATTTTATATCCGATTTCACAGATACATTAGCTGATGAGCCTGAGAAGGACAAGCGTCAAAGGAAGATGCGCCAGGACCACCTGTAAAGTCAGAATACAATCCATGTAAATGGATTTTTCTCTTGGGAAAAATTTGTTTCTGATTTAATAAACAGATTTCTAAACTTAAGGTGTGAGCGAATCCATCTGGTCTGAAAGCAGTAGAGCGGAACTTTTATATGTATTAGCGGGAGTACTCCAACCTGAGATAATAAAATCAAGGCCTCAATCTTACGCTTACAGGATTGATTGGCCAAATGATTTGGATATTAGTTGTGATAAGAATATTTATGTTGAGACCAACTATTCTACAATTCCGATTTATGAACTTGAAATCGGTCTAATAGAAACAACGTTTGATGAACCACTAAAATTTTATATTAAAAGCGAGGATCTAATAGAAGAATTTTTATTAATAATAGATGAAAATGGTTTCTATTTTGATAGGATTAAAAGTTGTAATTTTATTTTGAATATTGGGAAAAAGAAATATAGTTTTAAAGAGTATTTCCAAAAAAATCAGCCTTTTATTAAATTTACAAATCAAGCTATGCTAGAAGGAAACTATTATGTAACTTTGGCAAGTAATAAAAAATTTACGTTTCCAGCCGAACAGATAATAACATGGAATTGGAAAGAGAGAAAAGTAGATATAAAGAAGGAATCTCAAAAGTTAACAAAGGAAACAGATTCGATACAGTATAATATGATTCATGAGTTCTTAAAAAATGATGAATATTCTATTATTTTTGATGATGATAACTCTGGAGAAATTGCTGATATTGTTGCTATCAAAGAATTGGAGAATGAGATTAAATTTGAGTTTTATCACTGTAAGTATTCTCATGAGAAAACACCGGGAAGCCGAGTATCAGATCTATATGAAGTATGTGGACAAGCAGAAAAATCAGTAACTTGGAAACAAGAGGTTATCACAATTATTGATAGAATGAAATATAGAGAATCGGAAAGATTAAAAAAGAGTAGAGTTTCAAGGTTTGAGAAAGGTGATTTTAAACATTTAGGGATTATCAGAAATAAGTTAAGAGTTATACCGGCTTCTTTAGATATTTATATTGTGCAACCAGGTGTTGATTCTAAAGCTTTGACACATGAAATGAATCAGGTTTTATGTGGTACGCAAACTTATCTCATGGATACATATAGCATTGTTTTAAAATTAATTTGTAGCTGATATTGATGATGAACAAATCTTAAAAATTCTGCGGATTTGGAGAAAGGATCTTCAGAATATATCTGTCCACCGATGCAACTAGCTTCGATCGACATCATTTTGTCTAACTCACCGAATTGTGACCCCCTTTGCCTGCTACGGAAGAAATAAGATAAATTGCAGACATACTATTTGTAACCCGCGTGCTATAATGGTCATAAAGTTAGACATGAAATGAGGCACAATCTTGGATTTTAAAAGAATATCAGAAAAACAAAAATCGTATGATGATGGAAAAAATACACTTCATGAAGTTACAATTGAATCTTATAATAATGCGTTTGAAGTAGAATTTACTCATAACTCTACTGCAATAGAAGGAAATACCCTTACGCTTATTGAAACTAAAGTGGTATTGGAAGACGGTATTTCCGTTGGAGGAAAAGCACTTAGAGAAATATACGAAGTTGTAAATCATAGAAAAGCCTTCCGTTATGTGAAACAATGTATCCAAGAAGGGCTTCCTTTGAGTGAAAAAATAGTAAAAGACATTGATGCACTTGTCATGAAGAATATCATAGTCGGTGGTATATATAGAAATGAAGAGGTTTTTATTAGTGGTGCCAGCCACACACCACCTGCAAGAAACGAAATGTATTTTCAGATAAAGAATTTCTTTGCAGATTTAATGTATAAGAAAGATTTGAATCCAATTGAACTAGCAGCATGGACACATGCAGAGTTTGTTAGAATTCATCCGTTTCAAGATGGTAATGGTAGGACATCAAGACTGATTATGAACTATCAATTGATGAGCTATGGTTTTTTACCGATTTCTATAGCAAAAGAAAATCGATTGAATTACTATAATGCATTAGACAAATATGCAGCTCAAGGTAATCTAGATGATTTTACAAATATGATTGCGGAATTGGAAGAAGCACAGCTTGATAAATATATCTCTATAATACCGGAACAGAACCAATCACATCAAATACAGCAAATGTAACAAGTATAATCACATAAATGGAATTTAAAAGTATCAGACATATTGGTTTGATACTTTTTATAGTTTTGGTGAAAAAATAAGCTATTATGTATAATCTAATCATTCAAAGGCTAAAATATATCATATTAAATATATTTTTGATTGACAATATATTAAATACAACATATTATAGAGATAAGACTGGAAAGGAGGCTGTTAATGAGTGACTTGCAATCATATCTTGATAAGGCATTAAAGGAAGTTCAATTGGTGAAAGTAGAAGAAAAGCCAATTGATATAGACTATGACATTGAAGAAGAAGTATGTGAGTTAATCGCTACTACTCGCACTCAACTTGGAATCACCCAAAAACAATTAGCTGAGAAATCCGGAGTTTCTCAAGCAAATATTAGTAAGATTGAAAATGGAAGCTATCATCCAAGCATTCCGATTTTAAAAAGAATTGCCGATGGCCTTGGGAAACGTTTAGTAATCGAATTTGCAGACCGTGAGGAGGTGTTGTAATGGCTATTCATATTGAAAGCTTAGAAATTGGACATTTTCGAGGAATCCATCATCTTGCTGTTGAAGATCTAAATCATGTAAATATAATTGCTGGAGACAACAATAGCGGGAAAACCAGTGTATTGGAAGCATTGCTGCTTTTACGCAACCCGAATGATTTTACCAATATACTTCGACTTGCTAGGATGAGAGATACAAACGTCTTCTTTAATGGAACTCCTGTATACGAAAGCTTTATTAATTTATTTCCTCAAGATACTTCAAAAATGGAAATAACACTAAATGCAACTTGTAAAGGTGAACATGTAGCCTATAAGTTGCTTGGTGAGCAAAAGAAAATCATGATGGATCCGGAAGATGTGATAAAAAAATTATATCCGGCAAAAAGAAGTCGCATGTTGCGGAACATGGATTCTGATATGGTGGAAGCGGATGCATTTAGTGGAGAGCTGATTTACGAAGTTGCAGGACATGGGGAACGGCAGGATGTTGAAATTGATGCCTATGCGACCACTTCAGGAAGAGAAATCAAGCGAAATAATTATATAAATATTGTTTATCTTTCTCCAACAGCTCATATTGGCGGAACTGTTTTCGCTCGCATTCTACGCAATGATGCTTATAAAGAAATTTGCCTGAGAATTCTGCAGTTATTTGATCCTGAAATTACTGATCTTTTAATATTGAAAAATGAGGAAAATAACCGCTCAACGGAATATATCAAGCATGCAAAGCTTGGAAATATGCCTCTTACTACTTATGGTGATGGAATCAAAAAGGTATTATCTCTGGCTAACGGCATCGCACAAGCAGCAGGAGGAGTGTTATTAATTGATGAGGTTGAAACAGCGATTCATTCAAAATACTATGATGATATTTTTAGATTTCTTGTAAAAGCATCGCTACAGTTTGATGTTCAAGTTTTTATTACAACTCATAGTATTGAAGCAATCGATGGATTACTTTCTACTCAGGACTATGAAAAGCAGAACCAAAGGGACGACATCAGTGTGCTTACTTTTAAGAAAGATAGCAGCCAACACAGGACATATTCTCGGGTATTAACTGGTAGACATGTTTTTGCTAACCGTGAGCAGTTTGGTTTTGAGGTGCGCCTATGAATAAATTGATTTTATGCGAAGGGAAAACCGATGCCATTTTATTGAGTTATTATCTGGAAAAAACTTGCGGATGGTCACACAGAAATGCACCTAAAAGTCTAAATATAAAGGCTGATGAAATCAAAGGAGAATCTGCTTATTGGTATCGCAAAGAGGATGAAAGTCTTCTAATTTGTGGTGTGGGCGGTAAAGATAATTTCGGTAGCTTTTTTAAAGAAAAAATTCTTCCGATAATGGTTGATACCAGTGCTTTCGCAAAAATTGCAATTGTTACTGATCGTGACGACCGAGAGGAACAATCTATTATTGCTTCTTTTTGTACATTGCTTAGACCGATTATAACTAATATCGCAAATGATGTATGGGCTACTAATATCTATGAGAACAGTTATAAACAACATGCATCTGTTGATTTTCTATTGGTAGTTATCCCGGCAGTTAAAGAGGGTGCTTTAGAAACCCTGTTATTGGAATCAATATCAGAAAAAGAATATGACAAAGCAATAGTTGACCGCAATATCGCTTATATAAATGAAATTCAGCCGATTGCATCCGAATATCTACATAAAAATCGGTTGAAGCTTAAGGCATGCTTGGGTGTTACTTGGGCGATTCAATACCCAGAGAAACTTTTTTCATTTATTGATGAGCAGATTCGCTCTGTTAGATGGGAAGAGTCACAAGTGCTTGCTCAGTGCTTTCAACAACTAAAAGAAATATGACTTAGAATAAACCATTTTGATTATAGTTTACTAAAGTCAGCCATTCGGCATTATATAAAAACTAATACATAAATCTCTCCAAAAACTTAGATGTAATTTTGTATAATATAAAGGTTACAAATCATAGCTAAGGAGAGATTGAAAATGGAACATGAAAAGAGCGTTACAGTCATTCCGCCAGATCCAAAGTATGACTCACATATTAGGATCGAGCAAAAGCAATTGAATGTGGCCGCTTACTGCAGAGTAAGCACAAGATTTGAGCAGCAGGAAAACAGCTATGAAGCTCAAATTGCATATTATACAAGAAAGATTGAATCCAACAAGAATTGGAACTGTGTTGGTATCTATTCTGATGAAGGAAAGGCAGCAACCGACACAAGATTTCGCGACAGCTTCAATGATATGATTGAAGACTGCAATGCTGGCAAAATTGATCTTATCCTTACTAAGTCAATTAGCCGATTCGCAAGAAATACAGTTGATTTTCTGAGGGTAATTCGGGAGCTAAAAGAGAGGCAAATACGCATCATTTTCGAAAAAGAGAACATCGATACTATGGATAATACCGGTGAGTTACTTATCACCATCTTGAGCAGCCAAGCACAAGAGGAAAGTCGTAACTTAAGCGAGAATACAAGATGGGGCATAGTACGAAAATTTGAACAGGGAATCGTTCAAGTAAATCATAACAAGTTTATGGGATACACAAAAGATTCAAATGGGAGATTAATTGTAGTTCCGGGAGAAGCTGAAGTAGTTCAAAAAGTATATGACTTATATGTTGCAGGTTTTAGTGCTTCTAAAATTGGGCGGATTCTTGAAACTGAAGGGATTAAAACAGTTACCGGAAATGACAAGTGGCATAGCAGTACGATTTACAAAATGCTTAAATGTGAAAAGTATATTGGAGATGCTATTTTGCAAAAGACATATACGATTGATTTTCTCACTAAGAAGAAGGTTATGAATAATGGCTATGTGAAGAAGTATTATGTTAGAAACAGCCATGAGGCAATTATTAGTAAAGAGCTTTATTATAAAGTACAAGAGGAGCTAAAAAGAAGAAGTACGAAAAAAGCCAGTGACGTTCGAAAGAGATACAGCTCATCATACCATTTAAGTGGACTAATTGTTTGTGGAGAATGTAATAACGTATACCACAGAGTAACCTGGTGGAATAAAAGTGGAAAGTCATTTGTCTGGCGATGTCGGGAGCGATTAAAAAATGGAACTACAAAATGCAAAAATTCGCCAACGGTAAAAGAAGCAATAATGCTGGATTTAATAGTGGAATTGTTTACATCAATTTTAGAAACAACAGTTAGTGAAGCAACAGCATATTTGATGAAAACAAAAGCTGCGTTAAAGAATTACCTATTAACTGATAAATTAGAGTTTGATAAAAACGATATAACCAAAGCTGTATTGAATGAGACGATTGAACGGATAGTCATCAAGGATGAAAGAACTGCAACGGTGTACTTTAAATCCGGATTAATTATGGAAAAAGACTTTATCAAGACAATTGAATAATTGTTCAGAATAAAGCTCTCAAACCACA
>JAEZIU010000058.1 GCA_023436485.1 Bacillota bacterium
GTTATACCGGCAGGTTCGGGTAATGATTTTATAAGAAGCATACATGGAGAATATCAGGGTAAGGAAATAGTAACTGATACTATACGAGGACAGGAAAGAAGTATAGATTTGGCTAGGGCTAACGGAAAGTACTTTATAAATATTTCTTCCATAGGATTTGATGCCGATGTTGTTTCTAATGCTCAGAAATTTAAAAGGCTGCCATATATACCGGGAAGTATGGCATACCTGTTTTCATTAATATATACAATTTTTAAAAACAAAACATGTGAGGTAAAAGTTACTATAGACGACAAGGAAATCAATATAAAAATACTTCTTGCCGCTGTCGCCAACGGAAGGTTTTACGGCGGAGGAATGTTGCCTGCACCCGATGCAGCTTTGGATGACGGATTGTTGGACATATGTCTTGTGCGAGAAGTCAACAGGCTCAAAATATTAACATTGTTTCCTAAGTATATGAAGGGTGAACATGGAGAAATAGAATATGTTAGTTTTAAAAGAGCAAAGAAAATAAAAATTCAGAGTAAAGACACTATTGCACTGAATATAGACGGAGAAGTTCTTACAGAAAAGGAAATTGAGTTTGAAATACTAAAAGGTGCTATTAATGTTATTTATCCTGTAGGTACGACAGCTGTAAGTATAACAAAGGAATGTGCAGTTAATTTTTAACCGGGGGAGGGGCAAAATGAAAATAATTCACACAGGAGACTGGCATATTGGGAAAGTTGTAAATGAGTTCAGTATGCTGGAGGATCAGGATTATATACTCAATCAACTTATATCCGTTATATCAGATGAAAAACCCGATGCATTGGTAATTGCAGGAGATATATTTGACAGGAGCATACCACCTGTAGATGCCATTGAACTGGTGGACAGAGTTTTCAACACAGTCCTTCTTGATCTCAGGGTTCCTATTCTTGCAATTGCCGGGAATCACGACAGCGCTGAGCGTTTATCTTTTGCCAGCAGAATATTAACAAATAACGGACTGCATATTGCCGGTAGTTTTGACGGCAATGTGCGCAAAGTGATTTTAGAGGATGGTTTTGGTCCAGTCAGCTTCTACCTTTTACCTTACTCAGACCCCCGAAATATAAAACATATTTTGCAGGATAGTGAAATATCTACCCATGACGATGCAATGAAAAAGCTTGTTGAAAAAGTGGGACAAGCAATGTATGAAAAGGAAAGAAGTGTAATGATTACACACGGCTACATAACTTATCTTGGAGGACAGGCAGAAATTTTAAGTGAATCGGAGAGACCCCTTAGTATCGGGGGGACGGATGTAGTTAATTCAAATCACTTTAACTCCTTTAGCTACACTGCTCTTGGACATCTCCATGCGCCTCAACGGGCAGGTGCAGATAATATAAGGTATTCCGGTTCTTTACTGAAATACTCATTTTCGGAAGTTAATCAGAAGAAGGGTATAAATATAGTTGAAATTGACGGTGACGGTAATTCTCATGTAAATTTGATAGAACTTAAACCTAAGAGGGATATGCGTATTATAAAAGGCCCTATTAGCGAGCTTCTGAAGCCTGAAGTGTACGCAGCCGCAAATACTGATGACTATATCTATGCAATATTAACAGACAAAGGCGAACTTATTGACCCAATATCAAAGCTAAGAAGCGTTTATCCTAATGTAATGGGACTTACCAAGGAAAGCATAATGAACAGGGATGATAACAAAACTTCTGCATCCGAGGGTTATAAATCTAAAGCTAAAATAGAACTGTTTCAGGAATTTTATAGCTCTATACAGGGAGAACCTTTGACCATGGACGAACTGAAAATAGTGGAAAAGGTCATAGAAGAGGTAGAAACAGGAGGGCGTAAATGAAACCGTTAAAACTTACAATTAGTGCCTTTGGGCCATATGCAACAAAACAGTTTATCGATTTTACTACTCTTACTGAACAGATATTCGTAATATCGGGCCCAACAGGGGCAGGAAAGACTACCGTTTTTGACGCTATCAGCTTTGCTCTTTTCGGTGAAGCTTCAGGAAGTAGTAGGGATAGGGATAGTCTGCGAAGTGATTTTGCAGAACAGGAAACGGAAACCTTTGTTGAACTTGAGTTTGAGCTTAAAGGTAAAATATACAAAATAAGAAGATCGCCCCAACAGGAGCAAAAAAAGCTAAGGGGAGAAGGATACACTATAAGAAATGCTGATGCGGAGCTTCTGATGCCGGACGGTACATTAATTACCAAAATAATAAATGTAGACGAGCGTATAAATCAGCTTCTTGGTATTAATAAATCACAATTCAAGCAAATTATAATGCTTCCTCAAGGAGAATTCAGAAAACTTCTGGAATCTGACAGTAGTGATAGAGAAGTTATATTCAGAAAAATATTCGGAACCGAGGATTTTGCAGAAATCCAAAAAAGACTTGATGATGACAGATCCGGTGTGGAAAAATCTGTTCACGACTTAAATACTCAGATAGCTACCCACATAAATCACTTTGATGTAGGTGAAGATCAAATACTTGTTGAAATGAGGACTGCTCAAAATATTAATTTGGCACAATTCACTACTTGTATTGAACAGATGATGCAAAAGGACAGTTCTATAATAGAAGAAATCAAGACTGAATTAAATGAAACTGTAAAAGAACAGAGCTTGCTCCAGAACCAGATTACAAAATGCACTGAGGTAAACAAAAAGCTATCAGACAGGGAACAAACCAAACAACAGTACGAAGTTCTTATGTCGAGAGAGAATGAGTTCCGTGAAAATGAGAAAATTCTTGAATATGCAAGAAAAGCCTTACCCATAAAAGAAGTTGACGAGCAGTGCAGAAAAGTAAAGAAAGTACTGGAAATAAAGGCCGGTGAATTGGAACTGGCAAAGCAGGAGCTTGAGAAAAAGGAGTCGGAGTTCAGAAATACAGAAGAGAGCTTAAATACCCATATGAGTTTGGAGCCCGAAATTAAGAAACATGAGACCCAGCTTGCTTTATTGGAAAAAATGCTTCCAAAGGTTATCCAATATGATAAGGAATTAAAACATTTGGATTCTGTCAGGGATGAATACAGTAAATTGACCGGAGAAATTGAAAAGGCCCGGAAGGACTTGGAGACAAACAAAGTGACAGAAGTCCAGCAGGAGGAAAATCTGAAACTGCTTTATACAACCGAGGCCGAGTGTATAAGTCTTGAAAGCCAAATATCAGAAAACAGAAAGCTTCTTATGGAGCTTGATAGTATAAGGAAACTTATAGTGGTTTGTCAGGAGGAAGTTAAAAGTCTTGAAAAGAAGAGGACTGAGTTTACCTCTTTTGAAAAGGATTTTTATGATTTCAGAAGCAAACTGGAATTGATGGAGGACAATTATATTCAGGGGCAGGCAGGAATTCTTGCAAAAGCGTTGAAGGAAAATGCTCCTTGCCCTGTGTGTGGCGCTCTTGACCATCCAAAGCCTGCAGAAATGCCGGCCAGTATTCCCACGGAGGAGCAGATACGGAATAAAAAATCGGAATTTTCCAAGCTGACAGAACTCAGGACAGAGAAGTCTAAGAGTATTTCCGAATTAAATGGAAGTGTAGAGAGTAAACGTCAAGAAATAATCAGCAGACTTAATGCTCTTGATGATAGTGTAATAATGGACGATAATATCGGATTGGTGGAAAGCGGACGTTTTGAAAAGGTGCTGGGGCATATAAATGCTATGGGAAGCGGTTTGAAGGAAAAAACTGTTGAATTAAAAACTAAATATAATACAAAAAAAGAATTTATAGATAAAAAAAATACATTAGAAAATGAACATATAGAAACGAGGGACAGGCTGAAAGTATTGGAAGAGTCTGTTCAAAAGCTAACATCACAAAAATCCGACATATTTGGAGAGATTACTAGACTTCAAACTGAAGCACAAGCTATTGAAAAGGAGATTTCAGAAGATATACGCTCGGCTTCAAAGCTCAAAGCCAGAATTGAAGAACAAAGGAGTAAAATAAACAAATTCCGTGAACAATACGAGCAATTTAAAAAGCTTCATGAATCCTCACGAGAGGCTGTCGTCAATGTAGAAAAGGAAGTGGCTATAATGGTGTCCTCCATAGAGGAGGGCCGCAAAGAAATTGTCAGGTTGCAAAAGCTTTTAAAAGAAAAGCTTGATTATTCTAATTTTGCGGATTACGAGCAATATTTGAATATGAAAAAAAGCCAGGAGGAAATTGACATACTCCAACAGGAAATAAATACGTACTATCAAAACTTAAAATCAATCAAGGATTTGAACCAGCGTCTTGAAGAGGAGACAAAAGGACTTGAAAAACAAGATATTATTATGCTAAACACACATTATGCAGAGTTTGAACAAAAGCAGCAGGTGCTACAGGAACGACATAATATTGTGTTCTCCAGATTTAACAACAACTCAAAAACAATAGAACAGCTTACCGGTACTATTAAAAAATTAAGACAGCTTGAGGACAAATATTCCATAATCGGGAGGCTTGCTAATGTTGCAAAAGGGAATAATCCTCAAAGGATAACATTTGAGAGATATGTGTTGGCAGCATACTTTGACGAGATTATAATTGCTGCAAATTATAGACTAACCAGAATGACAGGATCAAGGTACTTCTTAAAGAGGAAAGAGGAGAAAGGAAAGGGACGGGCTCAGCAGGGGCTAGAATTGGAGGTTTTTGACAACTATACCGGAAAGGCACGTCATGTGAAGACTCTTTCAGGCGGAGAGGGTTTCAAAGCTTCACTTGCGCTCGCTCTGGGCTTAGCGGACGTTGTACAGTCCTATTCCGGGGGGATTAGCCTTGATACCCTTTTTGTTGATGAAGGCTTTGGCTCACTTGACCCTGAATCCCTGGACAGTGCCATAGAATGTTTAACTGAGATACAAAAAACAGGCCGTTTGGTAGGTGTAATTTCACATGTATCGGAAATAAAAGAGAGAATACAATCAGTTCTGGAAGTAATTCCAAACAAAGAAGGAAGCGTTGTAAAGTTCAATATATAATAGTAAGAAATAAAAAGACTCCTGAGTCAAACTCAGGAGTCTTTAAATAGTGGTCTAAAAACAAGTACACCGAATGAAGGTATTGTAAGGCAAAGCTTAAAGGGTCTTCCGTGTAGAGGTTCGTTAATCACTGAATATATTTTATTTGAGTCATCCGGTTCATACCCGCCGTACTTTTCATAGTTACTGTTCATAACAAGCTCATATTCAAGCTCGAAAGGTACACCGATACAATAATTATAATTAACCGCGGGTGTAAAATTGCAAACAAATATCAGCATATCGTGGTAGTCTCGGCCCTTTCTTATAAAGGAAACAACACTGTGGTCGTTATCATTGCAGTCTATCCATTCAAACCCGTCATAGCTTAAATCTACTTCATACAAAGCCTTGCTTGTCCTATATAAAGTATTCAGATCCTTAACATAGGTTTGCAGCTTTTTATGCATTTCATAATCCAACAGGTGCCAATCTAAGCCTTTTTTATCATTCCACTCAATGAATTGTCCGTACTCGCCACCCATGAATAAAAGCTTTTTACCCGGGTGTCCATAGGTGTACCCATAAGTAGCCCGAAGCCCTGCAAACTTCTGCCAGTAATCCCCCGGTTGTTTGCTTAGCATGGAGTACTTGCCGTGTACGACTTCATCGTGAGACAGTACAAGAATATAATTTTCACTGAAAGCGTACATTAACGAAAAAGTTATAAGATGATGGTGGTATTTCCTGTAGATAGGATCCATTTTTATATATTTCAAGAAATCATTCATCCAGCCCATATTCCATTTAAAGGTGAAACCAAGACCACCCATATAGGGAGGTTTGGTAATCATAGGCCATGAAGAGGATTCCTCAGCTACCATTGTTATACCTTTAAAATAACTAAATACGGTTGAATTAAGCTGTTTTAGAAAATCAGCAGCCTCAAGGTTGAGATTTCCCCCGTACTTGTTCGGAATCCACTGTCCGGGTTTTTTAGCATAGTCCAGGTAAATCATGGATGCAACGGCATCTACTCTTAAACCGTCTATATGGTACTTTTCAAACCAGAATACAGCATTTGATATCAGGAAATTTCGTACTTCATTCCTTCCATGGTTAAAAACAAGCGTTCCCCATTCAGGATGTTCTCCCAGACGTGGGTCTGAATACTCGTATAAAGCAGTTCCGTCAAAACGGGCCAAGCCATGGGCATCTTTAGGAAAGTGAGCCGGAACCCAGTCCAGAAATACACCTATATCATTTTGGTGACATATGTCTACGAAATACATGAAATCTTCGGGCTTTCCGTAACGGCTTGTTACAGCATAATAGCCTGTAACCTGATACCCCCAGGAACCGTCATAGGGATGTTCTGCAACGGGCAATAGTTCAATGTGTGTATATCCCATGTCTTTTATATATGGGACCAGCCTATCAGCAATAATCCTGTAATTAACATATACGTCCCCGTTTTCATCAGGTTCAGCAGAGGTTGACCATGTCCCCAGATGAAGCTCATAAATTGACATTGGGCCGTTAAAGACGTCCTTTTCTTCCCTGGCACTCATCCATTGCTTATCGCACCATATGTAACGGTCGATATCAACAACAATTGAGGCAGTTGCAGGCCTTTTTTCAGCGTAGTAAGCATAAGGGTCTGCTTTAAGTATCAGATTGTCATCAGGTGTCTTAATCTCAAATTTATAAATATCTCCGATGGATACAAGAGGGATAAATAACTCCCAGACACCTGATGAACCCAGTTCGCGCATTTGGTGTCTTCGCCCATCCCATTGATTGAAATCCCCTACTACACTTACGTGCTTGGCACACGGAGCCCATACCGCAAAAAGAGTACCTTTTACATTATTATGGGTCATAACATGAGCACCAAGTTTTTCATAAATCCTGTGATGATTTCCTTGATTAAAGAGATGTGTATCAAATTCAGAAATAAAAGGCCAAAAACTGTAAGGATCATGTGTAGTGAAGCTATTTCCCGAAACATCTGTTATTGTAAGCTGATATTCAAAAATATCACTTCTGTCCGGGAACGTTATTTCGTATATTCCGTCACTGCACAGTTTTTTCATTGGAAACGAGTTACCTGCAGAAACATCCACTAGCTCAACCATTTTAGCAGTAGGCTGATACACTCTGACAACGGTTTGAAGATTCTTACCTTCTACACCCAATAGGTGCATACCCAGGTAAGAGTGGGGATCTTTACATTCACCATTTATAATACTTGTAGCTGCTTGAACCAAATTTTTTCTCATGTAACACCTCTGAATTAAAACGTAGGGGCAAATTTATATTACCACTATTATAACATAATAAGGAAATTAACAATGCCCCGTAAGTTTGCGTGATTCCGGTTAGAAAATATTCACATGGTACTATTTTTTTGTTGGCCACTGATTTCTTGGGACATGCCTGTATACATCTTGAAGGCTATGAAACCCAGCACGTATAACAGTGTCGACAAGTGAATCCTTTGTCACTACTACAGGCTCTACCATTTCATAGGGAATATCATTTTCACCGTCGTTAATAAATCTATTGCTGGCATAATAATCATTTCTCAGTAGGCCCATTGCTACATCGATTGCTCTTTCAGCCAATTGGTCTATAGGCTTGTAAACAGTCAATAGCTGAGTACCCTCAGCTACTCTCTGACAGCCGGATATGTCGGCGTCGTGCCCGGCAACAGGAACCTTGCCTGCCAAGTGACTTTTAGAAAGAGCTTCTATTGCAGAGCCTGCAAGACCGTCATTAGCAGCGATAATAGCATCAATTTTTTTACCGGCTCGAAGGGCCTTATTCACACAATTAAAGGCATCCTCAGGGTTCCAGTCATCTGCCCAAACTTCATCCACTATTTTTATAGAACCTTCGTAAAGATACTTATCTAATATATTTTTAAAACCCTTATTATACATAAAGCTATTGTTATCGGTTTTAGCTCCGTTAATTATTATGTAATTACCTTTGGGTACTTTGGATACCATCAAGGAGGCCATATATTCGCCAACTTTTATGGTGTCAAAAGAGACATAAAAATCAGTGTTTCCATTTTTAATTAATCTGTCATAGCAGATTACTCTTATTCCTTTGTTTCTGGCAAGTTGAACAGCTTGCTGAGATTTCTCATAGTCTTGGGCAACAATTATAAGAATGTCTATATCATTTGACAGCAGATTTTTAACCTGGGAAATTTGATCGTCTATGTTATTGTTTGCATTACGGAATAGAATCTCAGCACCTTCAGCCTGTGCCTTTTCCCTGAGAGCAGCTACGTCTCTTTGCCAACGTTCCTCGTGGAGACTAGCCATAGAGAGGCCAATGGTTATTTTGTCAGATTTATTGATTGGATTTTTGTAGGAGCAACCGGATGAAAAAACTACAATAATCAGACTTATAAGTGAAAGGAGTATTATTAGTTGCTTAATCCTCATCTAAATTAAACACCGCCCTTGCTAAAGTATAAAAGTTTACTCTATATTAATTGAGAATCCGTTACAGTATTTTCTAATATATTTTCGGGGTTCTAAGCGTTAATTTTATAGGTTTGTTTATAAATACTATATAAGGTTATCAAAAAAAACCAAATAATACAATATAAGTTTGTGAAAATTAACCAATTACGTTATATCATGATATGTTAAATCCATCAGTATTTCTAGTAACCTTAGCAAATGTAAATGTTAGTTGGTTTTTGTAATACAAAGTACATATTAAAATAAGACTTGCTTATTTTAGTACACTATGATAATATATAAAATTGTATGTTACAAATAAATTAGTATAACATCCTTGCTCTGTACTCATGATACAGGGCCGCTAAAGTCCGAGGGGAGGTGACCAATAATGTTAAAGAAGTATGAAACTATCTTTATTATCAATTCAGAAGTTGGCGAAGAAGCTACAAAGGCTCTCGTAGAAAAGTTCAAAACTATGCTCGAAACTTCAGCTCAGTTGGAAAGTATCGATGAATGGGGTAAGAGAAAGATGGCTTACGAAATCGATGATAAGATCGACGGTTATTATGTACTTGCGAACTTTTCATCAAGCCCAGATTTCCCTGCTGAATTAGAGAGAATCTATAAAATCACTGAAGGAATTCTCAAGTATATCATTATAAAGAAGGATTAGTAGGTGAGAGTATGAACAAAGTTGTATTAATGGGTAGACTTACAAAAGATCCAGACCTAAGATACACCAGTGGAAACAATACGGCAGTTGCGAGTTTCACACTTGCCGTAAACAGACGTTTTGCCAGAGAAGGACAGCCACAGGCTGATTTCATCAATATTGTTGCATGGGACAAGAGTGCAGAGTTTTGTGGAAAATATTTTACAAAAGGCTTGCAGGTTGTCGTTGTTGGTAGGATTCAGACCAGAACATGGGACGATAATGAGGGGAAGCGTCATTACGTTACAGAAGTTGTGGCAGAGGAAACTTACTTTGCAGACAGTAAACGTAATGGTGAAACTGGTAACGGTGGTTCCACACAGAAAACTTATTCTGAAGCACCTGCCGCATCCGGTGATGGATTCTATCCAATGGATGAGGATGACGAACTGCCTTTTTAATATGGTATTTTGAACAAATACAAAACCGAAATTTAACAGAATTTTCTATAAATTTAAATAAGTACCGCTAAGGGTGCTTGAAAGGAGGAGTTAGACATGCCAGGACCAAAGAGAGATAACAGAAGAAACGATAGAGATTCTTATGATAAGGGCGAAGGTAAAGGCGGCATGAGAATGAGAAGAGTTAAGAAAAA
>JAEZIU010000074.1 GCA_023436485.1 Bacillota bacterium
ATGTGATAAATGTGCTGTACTACCCTAACGTAACGACAAATGACGTACTGTTGCTGCTAGAACACCCGATATATACAGGTGAACCTGTGACGTTGGATTATACAGGTGGTACAACTGCCATAAGAACCATGGAGGGTGTGGAACTTGCAAATTTTACAGGTTATTCCGTAATCAATAACAGTACAGTGACTGGAGGCGGAGCCGGAGTCGGTGGTTCAATACCTGTTGGACAGGATACAGCTACTACACCCCAACCACCGCTGCTACCAATTGTCACAGTGCCAATTATTAAAGGAACACCAGCAGCATTAGTTGATTCCCAAACGGTAATTGATGAAAGAAACGGTCAAGGGATGGCTAGACTTACAGATGAGTCAATAAAAACAATAAAAACAACAGTAGCGGCTGCACAGTCAGCATATCAATCGTCAAATGAAAAACCTGATGTGTCTGTAGTTGTTAAAGTCCAGCCTATTAAAGGTGCAAAAGGCTATGAACAGTTACTTCCTGTGGACATAGTAGATGATACAGCTCCTGCAGCACACATTGTAATTGAAACGTCAGTGGGGGCAGTAAGTGTACCAACTAATATGTTGGCTAACCGGGGATATGCAGCAGATGAACTAATGGGAATATCTATTGCCCAGTCAGAGCCGATAGAACTTCCCACAGAAACTCAGAGTTTAATAGGAAATAGACCGATAATTGACCTTATTGCTAAGTTGGCAGGAAATAAAGTTACCTGGAATAATAAAAATGCACCGGTAACCGTAGTAATTCCCTACACTCCTACACCTTTAGAAGCAATGAATCCTGATGGATTGACAGTGCACTACATTGACAATAATGGGGTTGCACATCCGGTACCAAATGCTAAATTTGATGTAGTTACCAATACAATCGTATTCAGCACAACCCATTTCAGTAAGTATGCTGTAGTATTTGAAGATAAGACGTTTAAGGACCTGGACGGCGTACACTGGGCAAGGAAAGCCATTAATTCCTTGGCATCAAAGGGAATAATCAGCGGTGTTGGAAACGATGAATTCAGACCCGAGGCAAACATAAAGAGAGCGGACTTACTGAAAATGATGATCACGTCTTTAGGTTTGTCTTCGGAAGCTAAGGATAACTTCTCTGATGTTGATTCTGGTAAATACTATGCGGATACTGTTGCCGTGGGTAAAGCTCTTGGAATAGTAGCAGGGTATAATGGACAATTTCATCCGGAAGAAACAATTTCTCGTCAGGACTTTATGGTTATAGCTTATAAAGCAATCCAGTCTGCAAATATCAAATTGACGGTTGTACATACAAATGGTTTGAACAGATTTAATGATGCAGATGTTGTTTCAAATTATGCCAGAAAGGCAATAGAATTTTTGGCAAACAGGGGGATCGTCAATGGCAGCAACGCCAATGTTAACCCAAAGGCTAAAATAACCAGGGCTGAGGCTGCTCAATTGATCTATAGTATATTCTTACAGAAGTAAAATTATTATGGAGTAAAGAGAAGTATGTATGTGGGAGTGCCAAAGTTGTCGCTCGTTTTGCTTGCTCGATTGTAGTTAAGTTCACATATCTTTATTTTAAAGTTTTCCAAAAACAATAGCAACAATATGAAATTAGTTTATCGAATTTGCTGTGCTTACTAACATTGATAATGTTAGTATCTTAAAAAGAATATATTAATTTATTTCTATGGTAAAAGGCTAGTTATGTGTTTATTAACTAGCCTTTATCTTTTCCTGCCATTAAGTAACGGTTTTTTCAAGAACTTTCCAATCAGCAACATCCAATTTACGTTGACGTTATAGTTAACTATTTTTTTATTTCTGAATAGAATGTATTGGGGGGTGATAGTATGACAATTAAAAATAACAGGATTGAACTTACTTCAGAAGAAAGTAACATATTTACACGCCAGTTTAAAATAGGAATAATCAAGCAGCTGTATAAAGAAAAGCTGCTGACCGGTGAGCAATATGATCAGGTGATTAAAGCAATTAATAGCTAGTGATTTATACAAACGGCCTGCTTGCAATTAAAAGTAGGCTCTTATTTTATTTAGTCAGAGGTAAATGTATGAAAATAAAAGTTGGTGCTTATTGCAGAGTTTCAACTGAAAAGGATGATCAGATAAATTCACTTCAGAGCCAAAAAAAGTATTTTGAAAAATACATAAGGAACAATCCTGACTGGGAATTTGTCGACATTTATGCTGATGAGGGAATTAGTGGGACACAGGCCGAGAATCGAATGGAATTTCAGAGGATGATCTCTGATGCTAAATGCAAAAGGCTAGATTTGATATTGACTAAAGAGATTTCAAGATTCGCAAGAAACACAAAGATCAGTATTGATTATACGCGTATGCTAAAAGAGCTTGGAGTAGGTGTCATCTTTATCAATGATAGTATTAATACTCTTGACGGAGATGGTGAATTGAGGCTTACAATTATGTCGGCCATTGCCCAGGATGAAAGTAGAAAAACATCCGAACGGGTAAAGTGGGGACAAAAAAGAAGGATGGAGCAGGGTGTTGTTTTCGGACGTGAGCTATTTGGATACAACTTGTATAAAGGCGTTTTAACGGTTAATGAGGAAGAAGCTGAAGTAGTAAGATTGATTTTTCACAAGTATACCATCGAAGGAAAAGGTACTCATGTAATTGCAAGAGAGCTATATGAAGACAATATACAATCAAAAAGATATAAAAACAGGTGGTCAAATACCGTAATTTTGAGGCTTTTAAGAAATGAAAAATATGTTGGAGATCTGGCCCAAAAAAAGACCATAACTCCAAATTACTTAGATCATAAAAAGAAATATAACAGGGGAGAAGAAGAGATGGTATATATAAAAAACCATCATACTCCTATCATATCAAGGGAATTATGGGATGCAACACAAGAACAGATCAGCCAACGATCAGCATCAAAGGAGCAAAAAAGCAAATACAGCAATAAATATTGGTGCTCGGGAAAGCTGCTTTGTGGCGAATGTGGAAGTAAATTTGTGGGGAGAAGTAAAAAATTAAAAAACGGGGAGGTTTACAAGGCTTGGAGATGTAGCCAGGCTAGAAGCTATGGCAGTCTCAAGATTGATGTCAATGGAAATCAGGTTGGTTGCAACAATAAGAGTATTAATCACATTGTGCTTGGTAAAATAGTAAAAAGTGTTTTGTACTCAATAAATTCAAACAAGGAAAAAATAATATCCGAGTTGGTATCGGAAATCAGGAAACTGAACAAGTTGACTGATGTAAAGAGTACAGATTCATTTACAAGAAAAATAGAAGACCTGAACCGTAAAAAGCAGGAAGTAATTAATCTAATGATTGAGGGAAGCATATCTAAGGATGATATGGTCTTAATGAATAAAAAGTATGACTTTGAGATAAAGAAAGTTAAAACGGATATCAAAAATATTGAAGATATCAATATTATAAACAGCAGGAATGCGGATAAGCTGCAGATATATATAGACAGGATAAATTCTCTGGTTAACCAGATAGAAGGAAAAGATTCAGAGGAAGTATTTAAGCTTACAGTAAAAAAGGTTATCCTTTATAAAAATAATATATTGGAATTATATTTAACATGTATGCCGGAGCCTATAAAGTTAAAGTATAAAAGCAAAGGTAAAAATGGTAACTATAGCGTTGAATACAGCTTTATAGACAATTGATTCATGAGGTACCCTACAGATACAGATACACCTATATCTGTAAGTGTACCTTTAGCTTGCTCGTATGGCATTGTATACCTCTGATTAAGGTAACGCAGGGATGCAGCAAGTTCTCCATCAGGCCCGCCGGATTTCAAGTTTTTATAAATCGCCCGTTAAAGAATTACTTCAAATAAGCAGAAATTTTAACAATATATTACTTTTACATATGATATAATTTAAGTAAAATATGTTAAAAACAAGAATAAAATTATCATTTGCAACATTAAGGTGAAAATTAAAGAAGAAAGGAGGATGCGGCTATTAATAATTTACCTGAATGTCAGCGAATGAGTAAAAAAACATAAAAGGAGACTAAAGTTAAATGGTGAAAGTAACAAAAATGAGAAAGGTTGGGGCATTAGTTGTTGGATCTGCATTGCTTTTCACAACTATGATTCCTGCAAGCATCTCTTCAGTAGCTGCCAGCGAAGCAATCAACGTAAGTATAGACACAACTGCTGAGAGAGCTGCAATCAGCCCATATATTTATGGAGGAAACTGGGAGTTCAATAATGCTAAATTAACTGCAAAGAGATTCGGCGGAAACAGAGTAACTGGTTTTAACTGGGAAAACAGTTTCTCAAATGCAGGTAGTGACTGGCAACAGTCCAGTGACACTTATATGTTGACAAACAACAAAATCCCCGAAGCAAAATGGAGTGAGCCGGGTGTAGTAATATCAGATTTTCAGGACAAAAACCTTGCAGCCGGTGAACCGTATTCATTGGTAACCTTGCAGGCAGCTGGATATGTTGCTGCAGATGCAAATGGGACTGTAGCAGAAGATGAAGTAGCACCTTCAGCTAGATGGAAAGAGGTTAAATCCAAAAAAGATGCACCTTTATCTCTTACACCAGATACAACTGACAACTATGTATATATGGATGAGTTGGTAAACTTCCTTGTAAATAAATATGGAAGTGCCTCCACTGCAACAGGAATAAAAGGCTATGCATTAGACAATGAGCCAGCTCTGTGGCCTAGTACACATCCAAGACTTCATCCTCAAAAGCCAACCTGTGCTGAGGTGGTAGATAAGAACATTAATCTTGCTAAAGCAGTAAAAAGCGTTGATCCAAGTGCTGAAACCTTTGGACTTGTAGCATATGGTTTTGCTGAATACAATGATTTTCAGTCAGCTACGGATTGGGCAGATTTAAAAGGCAACTACACATGGTTCCTTGATTATTATCTGGACAGCATGAAAAAGGCTTCTACTGAAGCAGGAACCCGTTTGGTAGATGCTTTAGATTTGCACTGGTATCCTGAAGCAAAGGGCGGCGGACAAAGAATATGTTTTGGAGAAGACCCAACAAATATTCTTTGTAACAAAGCACGTCTACAGGCAGCTAGAACATTATGGGATCCTACATATCAAGAAGATAGCTGGATAGCACAGTATTGCAGCTTTGGACTTCCTTTAATACCAAAAGTAAAAGAGTCCATAGACAAATACAATCCGGGAACTAAGCTTGCCTTCACAGAATATTCATATGGTGCAGACAATCATATAACCGGTGGTATAGCGGAAGCTGATGTATTAGGTGTATTCGGTAAATATGGTGTTTACCTTGCAACAGTTTGGGGTGGCGGAAGTTACACAGCAGCTGGTGTAAACATGTATACAAATTATGACGGTAATGGTTCAAAATATGGAGATACAAAAGTAAAAGCAGAAACTTCCGACATAGAAAACACATCTGTATATGCTTCAGTTGATTCAAAAGACGATTCAAAATTACATGTTATCCTAATTAACAAAAATTATGATAGTCCTATGACAGTTAACTTTGGTATTAACGGTGACAAGCAGTATACATCAGGAAGAGTATGGTCATTTGATAGAAGTAGTGCAAACATAACAGAAAAAGCTCCAATAGATGCTATAAGCGGTAACAAATTAACTTACACAATACCTGCATTAACCGTATGCCACATAGTACTTGACTCAAGTAACCCTGCTATACTTTACGGTGATGCAAATAAAGACGGAACTGTAGATGCTATAGATTATGCAATTTTTAAGAAAATTTTATTAAATCCTGATTCTAATTATGACAAAGCATGTGATTTAAACCTTGATAACGCTGTTGATGCAGTAGATTTCGGAATATTAAGACAATACCTTCTTGCAAAAATATCTAGCTTACCTTACAAAAATATAACAGAGAACAAACCACCGGTAGCTGCCTTTACAGTATCACCAAAAGAAGCATTTACCGGAGATAATATAAATTTTGATGCAACAACTTCAACAGATCCTGACGGAAACGTTCACGTTTATGCATGGGACTTCGGTGATGGTACAGAGGGTTCCGGTGCAAATATTATTCATAAATATAAAGCTCCGGGAACATATACAATTAAGCTCACAGCAATTGATGAACAAGGATTATCAAATTCAGTGACAGACACAGTTACTATAACTTCAGCTACTGGTGATAATGCCGATGTAAACTTTGAAGACGGAGAGTTAAATGGTTTCACAACTAACGACAGTACATTAACAAAATTATCAGTTACCTCAGACAAGGCTTTCCAGGGAAACAAGTCCCTCAAATGGGAAGCTGTAGGCTCTAAAGACGGTAAGGTAGATGCTGAAATAAACAGTAGTGTACCTGTTTTAAAACCGGGACAATCAATGACATTCAGAGTTTGGATTCCAGAAGGTGCTCCAATAAAGTCCATTCAGCCATACGTTATGCCACATAACCCTGATTGGTCAGCATGTGAATGGAATTCTTCCTGGAAGGGCTATGACATGGTAAAGAAAGGTGATTGGAACGAATTCACAGTAACACTTCCTCTCACTACAGATGTTAGTTTAGATCAGTGCCAGTTTGGTATACAGGTTGAAACATCTGCAGAAGGCAACTTTACAATGTATGTTGATTCAATTGATTGGTAATATAAGAATAGAAAAAAGCTCTGGAGCGGCAAAATCGCTTCAGAGCTTTTTATATGTTAATACTCGGATTCACCAAAACATTTTACCACCCATATTATAAATATGGGGTGGGTTTATGACCAAAAAAGAAATACTTGATGAAATTATTGAACTCCTTATTAAAAGAGCCTTGGAAGAAAAAACTATAAATTCAAGAGGTGAAAAAGAAAATGGAGTATATACCTCCTCTGGTTATGGCAAATAATTTTCAACAGTATAATGACATCAGGAATTCCATAGGGGAAGTCGGCTTGGAAGTGGGCGGTTACATACGTATATCTACTAAAAAGGACAGTCAAATAACTTCAATCGAAAACCAAAAAAAATATATAGCGGAATGGGCAAGTGTTAACGGTTATAAAATTGTTGATTTTTACATAGATATAAAGACCGGCGCATACAGTTACCTAAGACAGGAAATGGTAAGAATGAAAAGCGATATTTCCTCAGGAAGAATAAAAGGCATTGTAACTAAGGAAATATCCAGAACCTCCCGTGATATACTTGACATAATTGAACTTAAAAGGAGCCTTGCAAATCAAGGTGCATTTTTTATTTCAATAAAAGAAGGTTATGACAGTAGAACCGACGATGATGAATTTCTTTTAGTAATACACGCCGGACTAGCACAAAAGGAAAGGAAAGTAACAGGGTCAAGAGTCAAGATAACACAGATGATAAAGGCGAGAGAGGGAAAAACCAATGTACCTGTACCAGCTTTTGGATATATGCTGTCTTCTGACAGTCAGCATCTTATTGTAAATCCTGCAACAGCAGAAATATATCACCTTATAGTAGATAAATTTCTAGAAGGTTGGGGCAGGCTTAAAATATGCAAATATCTCAATTCACACGGAATACGGACAAACAGAGGCAATACAAATTGGAGTACCAATTCCATATATACAATTTTGACAAACCCAGTTTATCTCGGAATAACTATGTACAACATAACTTTGACGGTGAGGGATGATACAGGGAAGGCAAAACGAATGGTACGGCCTCAGGAACAATGGATAATAAGAGAAAATACTCACCAACCGCTAATTACTAAAGAAAAATTTGATAGAATTCAGCAAGTTATCCAAGATAAAAAACGAAAAGAATTAAAAGAATGGAGCTGTGAGAAAAAGTATCTTTTATCAGGACTAATTTACTGCGGGTCCTGCGGCAGCAAAATATACGGGGGAAGATTTCCCAAAAAACAAGCAAAGCTGGAAAGTAAGTCCCACAGAACATCGGAGGACTACTATTATTATTACTTTGACAGAAAGACATCGGGAGTATGCGGGAACAGTAAGGCTAATTACCATATGGGTATTGTTGAACAAAAGGTAATTGAAAAGGTAAAAGAAATTCTTCTATCCTATGATGAACTGGAACAAACAATTAGCAAAAAACTGCAACTTTTGGATACAAGATACATTAAAGAAAAGAAGGAAAACGAAAGACTTAAAGACAAGCTTCAAGCCATTTCAAATGCAATGAGAAGAGAACAATCAGCATACGAAGAAGGCGTAATAACCCTTTATGAATATAAAACACGGTTGGAGGAGCTTCGCCGTCAGAAGCTTACGCTGGAGAGCAAATTTGAAAAAATAAATTCCACACCGGTTGAATCAAGTTCCTTGGAGCTAATAAACAAGGTAAAAGAAATCATACATAATTTGAATAATCTTGATTCGGATTTTCAGTATGAAATAATCCGTAAATTAATTAACAAAATATATATAAATGATAATTATTCCCTTGAGTTTGATTATACTTTCAATGATGTAAATGAATTATAAAAACTTGAAATCCGGCCCGCCGAGTTGTGTTATTATAACTTTCGCAAGAGCTGCGTTTGGTCGGGTTATTTTTACCGGATATTCTAATTTCTTTTCATAAATCCACATGTATTATTACACCCCCCGTCCTATTTCCCATGGCCATGGATTTTCAATCCATCTCCATGTCGATAAATCGTTATCCATGTGTGTAGCGGTAAGAGGACCAAATCTCTTTGTAAATTCAGACTCCAGCTGATTTTTCATATCGCGGTATTGTTTAAAATATGCCAATGCAGTCTTATCTTTTGGATGTGTATTTAGAAATAAACCTACTTCTATACATGCAAATTCGTAAGCCTGGACCTTCCAAAGCAGTGCTTCACGCTCATTCATAGGCTTCATTCCGCTGCTCAGTATATTGCCCAAGCCCTCCATGCCGCCCATATTACCCATACCGCCGCAATCGTCCATACCGCCC